>NZ_JBEXCR010000003.1:471460-524798 GCF_040605375.1 Nonomuraea sp. NPDC005650 | reverse complement strand
TCGCTTCCGACGTCACCATCTGGACCGCTCAGGCATCGCGAGCACACGCAGCCCTCACCCGAGACTCCTCACCCGACTTCTAAAACAGGCCCTAGGACGTTTGACACACTCGGCGAGGTTCACGCCGGGAGGCCAATACGCTGAATGCCATGATTCGCCCCGCGACACCCGCCGACGTGCCCGAGATCGTCAACATGATCCGCGAGCTCGCCGAGTACGAGAAGGCCGCGCACGAGGCGCGGGTGACCGAGGAGCAGCTGCGCACCGCGCTCTTCTCCGACCACCCCGCCGCGTTCGCGCACATCGCCGAGCACGACGGCGAGGTGGCCGGCTTCACGCTGTGGTTCCTGACGTTCTCGACGTGGCGGGGCGTGCACGGCATCTACATGGAGGACCTGTACGTACGCCCCTCGCACCGGGGCGGCGGCCACGGGATCGCGCTCATGAAGGAGCTGGCCCGGATCTGCGCCGAGCGCGGCTACCAGCGCTTCGAATGGTCGGTGCTCGACTGGAACGAGCCCAGCATCGTCTTCTACGACAAGCTCGGCGCGGTGCGCCAGGACGAGTGGCTGAAGTACCGGCTGACCGACGAGCCGCTGCGCAGCCTGGCCGGCCGCCAGGACTGATCGCTCACATACCGTGACAAGCCACACGTAAGATTACGGCTGATCATCGCGCCGCATTACGAGCGTGTTTCCTCCGTGACGCATGTGCGTGGCTTGTTACGCCGGTGAATCACACGTAACGAACGCACAGCCACGGATCGTCAAAGTGCGTAACGCGCGCTTCCTACTTTGGAGTTCCCCCCGGACGCCGAACGTAGGAGAAAGCCGATGGCGCGCTGGATCGCCGAGTGGCACCCCGATGACCCAGCCTTCTGGGAGAGTTCAGGCAAGCGCGTCGCACGGCGCAACCTGATCTTCTCGATCGTCGCCGAGCACCTCGGCTTCACCGTGTGGACCTTGTGGAGCATCGTGGCCACCAAGATGGGGGTCTACAAGTTCTCTACCGACCAGCTCTTCTGGCTGGTCGCGCTGCCGAACCTCATCGGCTCCGTGCTGCGCGTGCCCTACACGTTCGGCCCGGCCAAGTTCGGCGGGCGCAACTTCACCGTGGTGAGCGCGCTCCTGCTGCTCATCCCCGCGGTGCTGCTCGGCGTGGCCGTCGGCAACCCGGACACGCCGTACTGGCTGTTCCTGGTGATCGCGGCGCTGGCCGGGGTCGGCGGCGGCAACTTCGCCTCCAGCATGGCCAACATCACCTACTTCTACCCCCGCCACAAGCAGGGCGTCGCCCTGGGGCTGAACGCCGCGGGCGGCAACGTCGGCGTCAGCTCGGTCCAGCTCGTCATGCCACTGGTGATCGGGGCGCTCGGGCTGGCCGCGGCCGGGTGGTTCTGGATCCCGTTCATCGTCGTGGCCGCCGCCTGCGCCTTCTTCTTCATGGACAACCTCACCAGCGCCAAGGCCGACCCGCGCGAGCAGCTCGCGGTGGCGGGCAAGGCCCAGACCTGGATCATGTCGTTCCTCTACATCGGGACCTTCGGCTCGTTCATCGGCTACTCCACGGCCTTCCCGCTGCTCAGCAAGAGCCTCTTCCCCGACGCGCCGTTCGCCGCCGTGGCGTTCGCCGGGCCGCTGGTGGGCTCGCTGATCAGGCCGGTGGGCGGCTGGCTGGCCGACAAGCTCGGCGGCGCCCCCGTCACGCTGTGGAACTTCGCCGCGATGGGCGGCGGCGTGCTGCTGGTCTGGATGGCCAGCACCTCGGGCAACTTCTGGATGTTCTTCCTGGCCTTCCAGCTCCTCTTCCTCACCGCCGGCATCGGGAACGGCTCCACGTACCGGATGATCCCGGCCATCTTCCAGGCCAAGGCCGTCGCCGAGCGCGGCGAGGGCGAAGAGGCCCTGATGTACGGCAAGCGCCAGGCCTCGGCCGCCATCGGCATCATCTCGGCGGTGGGAGCACTGGGCGGGTTCCTCATCAACCGGGCGTTCGGGATGGCGTTCGCCGCGGCCGGGACCCCGGCGCCCGCCTTCCTCGCCTTCGGCGTCTTCTACGTGTCCTGCTTCGCCCTGACCTGGTGGTGCTACACGCGCAAGGTGGGCGCCTCGGTCGTGGCCAGCCTCGCCTATGCCCGGGTCTGACCTCATGGCCGAGCCCGTGAAGACCCACTGCCCGTACTGCGCGCTCCAGTGCGGCATGGAGATCGGCCCGGGGCTGGCGATCAGCCCCAGGACCGACATCCCTGCCAACGCCTCCGGCGCGCTGTGCCAGAAGGGCTGGACGGCGGGCGAGCTGCTCACCAACGGCGAGCGCCTGACCACCCCGCTCCTGCACGGCGAGCCCGTGGAGTGGGACGTCGCGCTCGACCACGTGGCCGAGCGGCTGTCCGCGATCCGCGCCGAACACGGCCCCGACGCCGTGGCCGTGTTCGGCGGCGGCGGGCTCACCAACGAGAAGGCCTACACGCTCGGCAAGTTCGCCAGGGTCGCGCTGGGCACCAGCCAGATCGACTACAACGGCCGCTTCTGCATGTCGTCGGCCGCCGCCGCCTCGATCAGGGCGTTCGGCTTGGACCGCGGCATGCCGTTCCCGATCACCGACCTGGCCGAGGCCGACGTCGTCCTCCTGGCCGGCGGGAACGTCGCCGAGACCATGCCGCCGTTCGTGCGCCACCTGAGCGGGCCGCGCGTGATCGTCATCGACCCGCGGCGCACCCAGACGGCCAAGCTGGCCTGGCTGCACCTGCAGCCCACGCCCGGCACCGACCTGGCCCTCGCGCTCGGGATGCTGCACCTGGCCATCGCGGACGAGCTCGTGGACGAGGCGTACGTGGCGGCCAGGACCACCGGGTTCGAGGAGGTCCGCACGTCGCTGGCCGCCTGGTGGCCGGAGCGGGTGGAGCGGATCACCGGGGTGCCGGTCTACCGGATGCGGCAGGCGGTCAGGGCGCTGGCCGCGGCGGGCAACGCGTACATCCTGACCGGGCGCGGCGCCGAGCAGCACGCCAAGGGCACCGACACGGTCACCGCGTTCATCAACCTGGCGCTGGCGCTGGGCCTGCCCGGCCGGCACGGCTCCGGGTACGGCTGCGTGACCGGGCAGGGCAACGGCCAGGGCGGCAGGGAGCACGGGCAGAAGGCCGACCAGCTCCCCGGCTACCGCAAGATCGACGACCCCGCGGCCCGCGAGCACGTGGCGGCCGTGTGGGGCGTCCCGGCCGACAGCCTCCCGGGGCCGGGGCGGTCGGCGTACGAGCTGCTCGACGCCCTCGGCACCCCAGGCGGGCCGCGGGCGCTGCTGCTGTTCGGCTCCAACCCCGTGATCTCCGCGCCCGCCGCCGAGCACGTGGCCGAGCGCATCGCCTCCCTCGACCTGCTCGTGACCTGCGACTTCGTCATGTCCGAGACCGCGGCGCTGGCCGACGTGGTCTTCCCGGTCACGGAGTGGGCCGAGGAGACCGGCACCATGACGAACCTCGAAGGCCGCGTCCTGCTCCGCAACCGGGCCGTGGCGCCGCCCGAGGGCGTCAGGAGCGACCTCGACGTGCTCGCGGGGCTCGCCGAGCGGCTCGGCCACCGCTTCGAGACCGAGCCGGTCAAGGTCTTCGACGAGCTGCGCCGGGCGAGCAAGGGCGGTGCGGCCGACTACTCCGGCATCACCTACGAGCGCATCGCCGCCGAGAAGGGCGTCTTCTGGCCCTGCCCGGAGCCGGAGCACCCCGGCACCCCGCGCCCGTTCCTCGACTCCTTCGCCCACCCGGACGGCCGGGCCAGGTTCGTGCCCGTCCAGCACCGGCCCGCGGCCGAGGAGCCCGACGACGACTACCCGATCTACCTGAGCACCGGCCGGGTGCTCTCCCACTACCAGAGCGGCGCCCAGACCCGCAGGATCGCGCCGCTCGTCCAGGCGGCCCCCGAGCCGTTCGTCGAGCTGCACCCGGATCTCGCCGAGCAGCTCGACATCTCGCCCGGGGACGTCGTACGGGTCAGCAGCAGGAGAGGCGAGGGGAAGGCCGTGGCCAGGATCAGCGACACCATCAGGCGCGACACCGTTTTCATGCCCTTCCACTGGGAGGGCGCCAACCGGCTCACCAATCCGGCGCTGGACCCGACCTCCAGGATGCCGGAGTTCAAGGTCTGCGCGGTCAGGGTGGAGAGGGACAGATGAGGCTCGTCGTCGTCGGCAACGGGATGGCCGGGTCGCGGCTGGTCAGCGAGGTACGGACCAGGGACCCGCACATGAGGATCACGATCTTCGGCGCGGAGACGCGCCAGCCGTACAACCGGGTGCTGCTGTCCAACGTGCTGGCCGGCAGCTCCCGTCCCGAGCAGGTGAGGCTGCTCGAATCCTCCTGGTACGACGCCCACAACGTCGAGGCCGCGTTCGGCGACGCGGTCGCCCACATCGACAGGGAGACCAGGCACGTGGTGACCGAGGGCGGCCGGCGCGAGCCGTACGACCTGCTGGTCCTGGCCATGGGCAGCGAGGCCGTGGTGCCGCCGATCCCCGGCGTGGAGCGGGCCATCCCGTTCCGCACGCTCGACGACTGCGAGCGGATCATGGAGGCCGCGCGGCAGGCCCGCAGGGCCGTGGTCGTCGGCGGCGGCCTGCTCGGCATCGAGGCCGCGCGCGGGCTCGCCGGGCGCGGCCTGCCCGTGACGCTGCTGCACCTGGCCGGGCACCTCATGGAGCGCCAGCTCGACGTCGAGGCGGGCGAGGTGCTCGGCGAGACGCTCGCCGGGCTCGGCGTGGAGATCCGCACCGGCGTCAGCGCGGAGTCGGTGCGGGAGGACGGCGTCCGGCTGGCCGGCGGCGAGCTGGTCGAGGCCGACCTCGTCGTGCTGGCCTGCGGCGTGCGCCCCGTCACCGGCCCGGCCGCCGCGGCGGGGCTGGAGGTGCGGCGCGGCGTCGTCGTGGATGACGAGCTGCGCACCGACGACCCGTCGATCTTCGCCATCGGCGAGTGCGCCGAGCACGACGGCACCGTGTACGGCCTGGTCGCCCCAGCCTGGGAGCAGGCCGCCGTGGCCGCCGACGTCATCACCGGCGGCAAGGCCCTCTACCGGGGCTCCCGGCTGGTCACCAGGCTCAAGGCCAGGAGCGTCGAGCTGGCCGCCATGGGCGAGACCCAGCTCACGGAGGAGCACGCCGAGGTGGTGCGCTTCAGCCATCGGGCCCGCGGCACCTACCGCAAGCTGGTCATCCGCGACGGCCGGCTGGTCGGCGCGATCCTGCTGGGCGAGAGCGACGCCGTGGGCACGCTCACCCAGCTCTTCGACCGTGGCGCGCCGGTGCCGGGCGACCGGGCGGGGCTGCTGTTCCCCGGGCTGTCGTCGGCGCCCGTGGCCGACAGCCCGACGCTGATGCCGGACGCGGCCAAGGTCTGCCAGTGCAACAACGTGACCAAGGGCCAGATCAGGGCGTGCTGGGAGGCCGGGGCCCGCGACGTGGCCGGAGTGGCGGCCGCGACCAGGGCGACGACCGGATGCGGTACCTGCCGCGACGCCGTGGAGGGCATCGTCGGCTGGCTGTGTGAGCAGGAAGGGGTTTCTGTATGAGCAGGATCGTTGTCGTTGGGTACGGGCCGACGGCCCACCGGCTCGTCGAGACCCTTGCGGACAAGGGGTTCGGCGGGCGCATCACCGTGATCGGGGAGGAGCCGCGCCCGGCGTACGACCGGGTGGCCCTGACCTCCTACCTCTCCGGCGTCACCGTGGAGGACCTCACCTACGAGGTCCCCTCGGGGGTCGTGACGAGGCTGAGCACCCGCGTGACCGGGATCGACCGGGAGGCCCGCGAGGTCACCCTGGCCGACGGCGGCACCGAGCCCTATGACGTGCTCGTGCTGGCCACCGGGTCGTCGCCGTTCGTGCCGCCGGTGCCGGGCGCCGAGCACGCGTACGTCTACCGGACCATCGAGGACCTGGACGCCATCCGGGTGGCCGCCAAGGACGCGGCCGAGGGCGTCGTGATCGGCGGCGGGCTGCTCGGCCTGGAGGCCGCCGACGCGCTGCGCGCGCTCGGCCTGAAGGCGCACATCGTGGAGATGAGCCCCTGGCTGATGCCGCGGCAGGTGGACGAGGGCGGCGGCGCGGTGCTGAAGTCCCACATCGAGGGCCTCGGGCTCAGCGTGCACGCCGGGGCGGGCGTCCAGGAGATCATCACCACGGACGGCCAGGTCACCGGGCTGCGCAAGCCGGACGGCACGGTCGTGGACGCGCAGGTCGTGGTGTTCTCCGCGGGCATCAGGCCGCGTGACGAGCTGGCCAGGTCGTCCGGGCTGGAGGTCGGCGAGCGGGGCGGCATCGTGGTGGACTCCTCGATGCTCACCTCCGACCCCTCGATCTACGCGGTCGGCGAGTGCGCGCTCGTCGGCGGCATGGTCTACGGCCTCGTGGGGCCGTGCAACACGATGGCCGAGGTGGCGGCCGACCGGATCATGGGCGGGGCCTCGGCCTTCGAGGGCGCCGACCTGTCCACCAAGCTCAAGCTGCTGGGCGTCGAGGTGGCGCAGTTCGGGGCCATGTCCGGGGCACTCGACGTCACCTACATGGACCCGGTGGGCGGCGTCTACAAGCGGCTGTTCATCAGCGACGACGCGAAGACGCTGCTCGGCGGCATCTGCGTGGGCGACGCCTCCCCGTACACCTCCCTGCGGCCCTTCGTCGGCAAGGCGCTGCCCGCCGCGCCGTCCGACCTGCTCTTCAGCGGGGCCGGGGCCAGCCTCGACCTGCCCGACGAGGCGCAGGTGTGCTCCTGCAACAACGTGTGCGCGGGCACCGTCCGCACGGCCATCGCCGACAAGGGCGTCACCGACGTGCCAGGCATCAAGGCCTGCACCCGCGCCGGCACGACCTGCGGCAGCTGCGTGCCGATGCTCAAGCAGCTGCTGGAGAAGTCGGGCGTCGAGGTCAGCAAGGCGCTGTGCGAGCACTTCACGTACTCGCGGGCCGAGCTGTTCGACATCGTACGGGTCCGCAAGATCACCACGTTCTCCCAGATCATCGCCGAGCACGGGCAGGGCAGGGGCTGCGACATCTGCAAGCCGGCCGTGGCCTCGATCCTGGCCTCGCTCTACAACGGCCACGTGCTCGAAGGCGAGCGGGTCGCGCTGCAGGACACCAACGACCACTTCCTCGCGAACATGCAGAAGAACGGCACGTACTCGGTCGTCCCGCGCATCCCCGGCGGCGAGATCACCCCCGAGAAGCTCATCGTGATCGGCGAGGTGGCCCGCGACTTCGGCCTCTACACGAAGATCACCGGCGGGCAGCGCATCGACCTGTTCGGCGCCCGGGTCGAACAGTTGCCGGAGATCTGGCGGCGGCTGGTGGACGCCGGGTTCGAGTCCGGCCACGCGTACGGCAAGGCGCTGCGCACGGTGAAGTCGTGCGTGGGCTCGACCTGGTGCCGCTACGGCGTGCAGGACTCGGTGGGCATGGCCATCGCGCTGGAGCTGCGCTACCGCGGCCTGCGCTCGCCGCACAAGCTCAAGTCGGCCGTCTCCGGATGCGCCCGCGAGTGCGCCGAGGCCAGGTCCAAGGACTTCGGGATCATCGCCACCGAGCAGGGCTGGAACCTGTACGTCGGCGGCAACGGCGGCTTCAAGCCCCGCCACGCCGACCTGCTGGCCACGGACCTGAGCTCGGAGGAGCTGATCAGGACCATCGACAGGTTCCTCATGTTCTACATCCGCACAGCCGACCGGCTGCAACGCACGTCGGCCTGGCTCGAGTCGCTCGACGGCGGCCTCGACTATCTGCGAGAGGTGATCATGGAAGACTCGCTCGGCATCTGCGCCGACCTGGACGCGCAGATGGAGAACCACATCGCCACGTACGCCGACGAGTGGGCGGCCACCTTGGACGACCCCGAGAAGCTGAACAGGTTCGTCAGCTTCGTCAACGCCCCCGGCGTGCCCGACCCGTCGATCGTCTTCGCCAGCGAGCGCGGCCAGATCAAGCCGGTGATGGCCCGATGAGCTGGATCCGGATCTGCGACTACGAGGCCATGCTGCCGGAACGCGGCGTCTGCGCCCTGGTGGGCGGCGTGCAGGTGGCCGTCTTCCGCACCCACGACGGCATGCTGCACGCGCTGGGCAACCTCGACCCGTTCAGCGGCGCGTACGTGCTCTCGCGCGGCATCGTCGGCACCAGGAAGGGCGAGCCGACCGTGGCCTCGCCGCTGCACAAGCAGGTGTTCTCCCTGGTGTCGGGGCGCTGCCTGGACGAGGACGCGGTGTCCGTGCCGGTCTACTCGGTACGGGTGGCGGACGGGGCGGTGGAGGTCGGCGTGTAGCTCGCCCTGGTGCGCTTGGTCCCAGGGCCGTCTGAGGGCCATGTCCTGTATCAGGACATGGCCCTTCGCGTCGTGCGGCTCCGGGGCTGGGCGGCACCTCCGTCACGAGTGCCGGCCGCCGCCGGTAGAGCACCGCCTTCCGGGGCGTCCAGGTCTTCCAGGGCTTTCAGAGAGCCGTCACGGCTCCGGAAGCCAGGCGAGGTGTCCGGGGGCCGCCTTCCTCGCGTTCGGGAGGCCGCGGCCGATCAGGCTTGCCGTGGGGGTCATCGCTCGGCGATGCCGTTCTGGCATATCGGCTGCGTAGCCGACGGCCGACGGCTATGCTCCAGTCTCCACCGGGGGGTAGACGTGAGGGCTTCGATGAGCTACCGGCAGCACGCAACGCCGTCCTGAATCGATGCTGTCGCAACGTTCGGCGTCCTCGCGCTGGGGGAGGGGTTCCGGGTTCGCCTGGATTCGCGGCACTGGACGGACGCTATCGGCGGGGCTCGGTGATCTGGTCTCGCGGCGGCAACGATCGCAACTCTGACCGGTCTCATCAAATCCAGTGAACCGTTACCGTGAGTAACACCCCGATGAGGCAAAAGCGGGGTGTGGAGTGGTCAAACGTCACATTCGCTCATGACGGGCGCGGGCATCTAAGCGGCCATGAGCAAGGTTTTTCAGCGCAGGGCGCTCCTGCCGGCGGCGATCGTCCCCGCACTCATGGTTGCCGGCTGTGCCACCGGCGGTGACCGTACGCAAGCGATGAAGGCGGTCGCGACCGTGTCCCCGACGGCAACGGCAACGGCGACGGCGGCCGGGCGGCCGCGCGCGGCCGTCGAGTCATATTTCAACGCGCTCAAGTCGGGGAACGTGGACCAGATCGTCGGCGCGTTCGCGGCCAACGCCGTGGTCGAGGTCGACGGTGAGGCCACGGCGCAGGGCGTCCGGGCGATTCGCGGCCTCTACCAGCAGCAGTTGCATGGCGCGACCGACCTGCTGTCGGCCAAGCACAAGATCGAGGACGTGCGTGAGGTCGGTGCCGAGGGCGCCGTCGTCCGCTCGACGAGCAAGCAGGGGGACGCGAACTACCGCGAGCTGTTCGTGCTCACCAAGGAGGGCGGGAAGTGGAAGATCTCCGAGTTCATGAACAACCAATCGGCCTGACCGTAGCCGCCCCCTGAATGGACGCCGCGCGCTTTGCGGGAATTTGTCCGGGAATGCGGGAATTCTGGGGTGGATTGACCGGGCCGGGTTATGGGTGAGCGGGCTACGACTGCGCGGTGCCGCGCGGGATGCGCGGGGTGATGCGGCCCTGGTCGACCAGCGCCAGGTACACGGCGAAGGCGCCCCGCGCCCACGTTTCCGCCTGTCGCGCGGTCAATCTGAGCTCCTCGCCCTCGTGCGAGACGATCAGGTAGCCACCCCAGGGCGTACTTCGTCGCCACGCCACCAATACGTTCTCGTAAACGAGGACGTCGAGCATTGCGGTCACATATGCGCGTCCGGTGGCGGACACGGCGCAAGCCTCCTCGCTCCTCGCCGAATTCTCGCCTTGCTTCTATTGTGCGCGCCGTATCGGGAAATGTCGCAGGCCCGTCAGAACCTGGGCCGCGCTTCCGGTGTATCTGTACCGGAGGTGGTTCCATGAAGAGGATTCTGGCCGTGCTGGCCGCCGCGGCCGCACTGGCCCTGGGCGCCCTGCCGGCCGCCGCCGCGGGCGGGTGGGCGGTGACCTACCTGGATCCGGCGCCGTCCCGGTTCGAGGGCGGCACGTCGTACGCGCTGGGGTTCTGGGTGCTCCAGCACGGATCCCATCCGTTCGAGGGGGATCTGGGGGCCGTCGGGCTGCGGTTCACCGGGGAGGGCGGGAAGAGCCTGCTCTTCGACGGCACGGCCCTGCCCGAGGCCGGGCACTACGCCACGTCGGTGGTGGTGCCTGAAGGGGTGTGGAAGGTGGAGGGCGTCCAGGGGCTGTTCCAGCCGTACGAGGTGGGGACGCTGACCGTGCCCGGTGGGCTGAAGGTCAACCCGGTGCCGCCTGAGATGGCGGCCCCTTTGCCGGCGGCGGAGTCGTTCTGGGGGGCCGTTCGGCCGCCCGGGTTCCGGGACGGAGGTTCGGCGGTGATCACCCGGTCGCCGCAGGGGCAGGAGAGCGCCGGTGCCACCGGGATGCCGCAGGGACAGGCGAGTGCTGGTGCGGCCGGCGTGCAGCGAGGGCAGGGGAGTGCCGGTGCCGCCGGCGTGTGGCAGGGGCTGGAGAGCGGGGTGCCCGCGTACGCTCTGGTGATCGCTGCCGTCGGTGGTGCGCTGGTCGTGGTGGCGGGCCTGTGGTTGCTGGCTCCGTCACGCCTGCTGGGCCTGTTGCCTCAGCCGCACCTGCCGGGTGGGGCGCTGGCGAGGCCCCTGGCCCGGGTGGTGCGCCTGGCTCGCTGGTCGCGCAGGACGGAAGCCGAGCCGGACGCGCATCCGAGCCCGTCCTCGGACCCGCCTGAGGCGGCGGGCTCGTCGGGGGAGACGATCGTCATCTCCGGCAGGTGAGCGGAGGGACCGGTGGGGAGAACGCCGGGTGTGCCCGTGGCGGGTGGGGTCAGAGTTCGCGTTCCTGGTGGTCGAGGATGGCGATGGAGACGGCGACCGCGCGGGCCGCGTCGCCGTCCTCGATCGCGCTCAGCAGGTCGTCATGGGAGCTGTCAGGGGTCAGGGCCGCCTGGTCCTGGTCCCTGACGCTGTCGCGCAGGGCGTCGCTCATGCTGCGGTAGAGGTCGCCGAGCAGGGCGTTGTGCGCGGCGTCCGCGACGAGCAGGTGGAAGTCCACGTCCGAGTCCGCGAACCCGTCGAGATCGCCGGCGCGGGCGGCCGTGTCCCTGCGGGCGAGCGCCGCGCGCATCGCGGTCAGGTCCTCCTCCGTGCGTCTGCCCGCCGCGAGCCGGGCGGCCACGAGGTCGAGGCCGCGGCGCACGTCGATGATGTCCATGGCGGCGGCGGTGTCGAGCCGCCGGCGCAGGGCGACCTTGGACTCGTCGGTGGCGGTCACGTACGTGCCGTCGCCCTGACGGGTGTGCAGCAGCCCGGCGTGCGCCAGGACCCGGACCGCCTCGCGTACGGACAGCCTGCTCATGCCGAGGCTCTGCGCGAGCTGGCTCTCGGACGGGATCTTGGTGCCGACCGGCCACACACCACGCGCGATCTCTCGGCGGAGCTCGTCGATCGCGGCATCCACGAGCGAGGTCCGAGCGACGTTTCGCATGCACCCTCTCCTCATCGGCTGGAGGACATCCACCCTAAGAGCTATCGCGGAAGGCGGGGTAGTCCACCCCGCGATCGCGCCAGGATCGGGCGGGCCGCGCGTCCGGTCAGGGCGGGTGGTGCGGCCGGTCCCCGCAGGTTGCAGGGCCGGTCGAGGGCGGGTGGCGGGGGTGGTCAGTGGGGGCGGAGGGCTGAGAGGAAGGTGGACTGGACGGCCTCGAAGCGGCGGGTGACATCGCCGAGGTCGAACGGCAGGCGCTCGCCGCCCTGGGCCTCCGCGAGGCGTTCCTCGAGCTGGCCGCGGGCCGAGAGCTGGGCCGCGCGCAGTGCCGACACGAGCGCCTCGGCCAGCTCCTCGCTGCCCATCGTGCGCAGCACCCGCGCGTCCAGGCGGATGTCCCGGACGAGCCCGTCGGCCTCCACCGTGGCCTGGATCCGGCCCCCGGCGGCGGTGCCCTCACCGGTGACCTCGTCGAGCCCGTCCATGGCCGCGGCGAGCTTCGACATGTTCTCGTCCGCGCGCCGCCCGATCCGGTCCAGCTCCTCGGGCGTGACGGCGGCCGGATCGAAGTCGAACATGCCATGACCTCCCTGTTCATCGGCGCGACCACCGGAGTCGATCAAGATTTTCTGAACCTGTTCACAGCGATCGGTTTCTCCCGGCCAAACATCCGGTGAACCCGGATGATCAATACTCTCCGTACGACAAAGATGACCTTCGATGCAAAACATCTGAAGGAGCGACATGTCCACCCAGCAGGAGACAAGAGTCATCACGTCTCGGGTCATCGCCGCCATGGGCGAGCGCTACGGCGACGTCTGGTCCGGTTTCATGAAGAGCGGAGACCGCGTCTACGACACCGACCTCGACGGCGCACTGGGGACGCTCATGGGCCGGGTCCTTGGCCCGGCTTACGAGACGGCGCAGAGGGGCTGCCAGGAAGCCCTGCAGGGCGGAGCCATCGCCTCCCTCGGCATCTCCGACAGCCTGTCCGTCTGCGCCGCGAACTGGCGCACGGCCGAGCGGGCCAGCATCGTGGAGTACCGGTGATGGCGCCCTCGCCGTGGCCGATCATCCAGACGCTCCGCCGGCTCCAGCTGTACGCGGGCGTGCCGCTGGTGTCGCTCGCGCTCCTGGAGTCCCTCCAGATGGACGACGACCGGGTCTCGGAGGTCGCCAAGGTCTGGAAGCAGATGGCCAGGGACCTCGACGCCCCCGTGGAGGCGCTGGACGCCATGCCCGCCGAGGCCCGCCGCGGCTGGATCGCCGACGACCAGCGGGAGTTCTCGCGGGTGACCGGCAAGATGCACGCGGGCACCGAGACCGTGCGGGACTCCCTCGACAAGGTCGGAGACAACCTCGAGGGCGTGGCCAACGCCTTCCGGCTCTTCAAGGGGGCGATGGCCACCTTCTCCACGATGATCGCCGCCTCCTCCGTGTACGGGGTCGCGATGATGGCGCTGTCGCCCGTGGGCGCCGTCCAGGGTCGCCTGTACCTGAGATGGCTGCTCAACGCGGCCGACAAGGTGCTGACCGTGATGTGCGGCGCCCTCCTCACGTACTGCATGGGCCAGGGGGCCGTCATCGCCTACCTGATCGCGCAGGCGCAGCAGCTGGCCGACATGGCCGAGCCCTATGAGGAGGGCGGCTGGCCGAGGGCGAGGCTGCGCGAGGCCGACTTCTCCACGATGAAGATCGACAAGTCGGCGTTCCCCACGTTCCAGTCCCCCGACCGGGGCGACACCCTGCCGGACGCCGCGAAGGACTTCCAGTGGGTCGCCCCGAGCCGGCCCCGTACGAAGTGAGCCCCGCCCGGCGCGGTCTATGAGTGACGGGAGGCGGCCAGGGCGGCGCCGATGATGCCGGCCTCGTTCTGGAGGGCGGCGGGCAGCACGGGCGTGTCGATGTGGACGTGCGGCAGGAACTTGTCGGCCTTCCTGCTCGCACCCCCGCCGATGACGATCAGCGTGGGCGACAGCAGCATCTCCACGTGCCGGAGGTACTCCTCCACCCGCTCGGCCCACTTCTCCCAGCTCAGCTCGTGCTCCTCCCGCACCCGCGCCGACGCCCGGTGCTCGGCGTCCTTGCCCCGCAGCTCCAGGTGCCCCAGCTCGGTGTTGGGGACGAGCGTCCCCTCGGTGAACAGCGCGCTCCCGATCCCCGTGCCGAACGTCAGCACGAGCACCGTCCCCCGCTCCCCGCGCCCGTGCCCGAAGGCCACCTCCGCCACGCCGGCCGCGTCGGCGTCGTTCAGCACGGTCGCCCCGCCGAACAACTCGGCCGCGTCCACGCCGATCCACGAGTGGTCCACGTTGGCGGCGGTCAGCACGACCCCGTCCTTGACCACGCCGGGGAAGGTCACTCCGACAGGACCGTTCCAGCCGAAATGTTTGACGATCTCCGCGACCGCCTCGGCCACCTCATGGGGCTTGGACGGCTGGGGCGTGGGAATGCGCAAACGCTCCTTGACCAGCTCGCCGGCCTCGATGTCGACCGGGGCGCCCTTGATTCCCGAACCGCCGATGTCAATGCCCAACACGTTCATGTCAATCCCTCTCCCCTTCAGGACACGAAAAAACTCCTGTCCTGATATTTCCAGAACTGGCTGAACCGCCCCACGGCCCTCCGCGTATCTCGCGTCACAAGCGCTAACTAGGAGGCAACGGATGCGGCCACGCATCATCACACTCTGCGCTGTCGCGAGTGTTCTGGGAGCGACTATCGCCACTCCCGCGGACGCCGCTACAACCAGGAACCGTTTCGACGTGATCAACCTTGTGTCGGATGTTCAGGGCAAAGCCCCGGTCACCGACGCCAAGGTCGTCAACCCGTGGGGCCTGGCCATGGGCAAGACTCTGTGGGTCTCGAACACCGGCACCGGCACCGCCACCGTCTACTCAGGCACGGGCAAGAAGGAGCAGACCGAGGTCTGGATCCCCGGCGGAGCCCCCACCGGCCAGGTGTTCAACCCGGGAGAGGGCTTCACCGTCAAGGGCAAGCCCGCCCAGTTCATCTTCTCCAGCCCGAGTGGTGCCATCACCGGCTGGAACAAGGACGTGGACCCGAAGAACGCGATCATCGGGGCCTTCACCCGCGGCGCCGACTACAAGGGGCTGGAGCTCGTCGAGACCGACGACGGGGACTTCCTGCTGGCCGCCGACTTCGCGAGCGGGCGCATCCACGCCTTCGACGAGGACTTCCGGCGCATCAGCCTGAAGAGCTGGCAGTTCCGCGACCCGGCTGTCCCCAGGACGTACAAGGCCTACAACGTGGCGATCGCCAACGGCAGCATCTGGGTGTCGTGGGCCATCCGTGACCCGTCCACCGGCAAGCCCGAATTCGGCGAGGGCAAGGGTTTCGTGAGCCGGTTCAACGCCGGCGGACGCCTCACCGGCCGCATCTCCAGGGTGGGGCTCAACGCCCCCTGGGGGATCACCGCCGCGCCGAAGGGCTGGGGACAGTACCGGGGCGCGCTGCTGATCGGCAACTTCGGTGACGGCACCGTGCACGCGTACAAGAACAGCCGCCACCTGGGCGCGCTGGCCACGGCCGACGGCAAGCCGATCGTGCTGCCCGGCCTCTGGGACCTGGAGCCCGGCACGGCCACCAACGGCGGAGAGAACTCCATGTGGTTCTCCGCGGGCATCGACGGCACCAAGCATGGTCTGATCGGCATCATCGCCCCGCAGGGCACGAAGCCGACGTCCACCGCGACGCCCACGTCGACACCGTCGAGCTCCCCGACGAACCACCCGTCGGGTCACCAGACGAGCGCCCCCAGTAGCCAGTCGTCGTCCTCCCAGAACCCGTACGGCGGGTACTGAGCGGCGCTCTTTCGCCGTCGCCCCCGGCCTGGCGAGAAGCGCAGCTCGCCACCCAAGGCCGGGGGCGGCGGTCACGCGAACGTTTCCGGCGCGGCTGGCGCGAGCCGCGCCGGAAACAACCCCTGGTTGGTGCTTCCCGCCGCACCCTTGCTCCTCGCCGCAGCACCTCGGCTGAGGTCTCCGAGAGAGGGATAGGGGAAGGGCTGGCTCCTCCTGGAGGACCTCGGTGTCCTCCGGGAGGAAGGGGTTGTGGTCCCCCTGGCGTTTGGCCAGGCCAGGACTTCGGTACGGTCGGATCGTGAGCGAGCGATCCTTCAGCGAATGGCTCAGGCGACAGTGCGAGCCGGAGTGGACGGCGGTGGTGACACACCCGTTCGCGATGGCGATCACGACGGGCTCGGCGCCCGACGACGGCATGCGGCGCTATCTGGAGCAGGACTTCCAGTTCGTGGACTCGTTCACGGCCTTGCTCGGGGCGGCCGTGGCGAGCGCGGACACGTTCGAGGCGCGGGTGCCCTACGGGAAGTTCCTCGGTCAGGTGGCGACCACCGAGGAGAAGACGTACTTCCACCGGGCGCTGGCCGAGCTGGGCGGGCGGACCGACGCGCCGCCCGAGCCGGTGACGGCCGCGTTCAGGCAGCTCATGGACGAGGTGCGGACGTCCCAGGACTACCTGCTGATCGTCGCCGTGCTCTGCGTGGCCGAGTGGTGCTACCTGGGCTGGGCGTCGCGCGCGGAGGAGCCGCTGCCGGAGAGCTTCGTCCACCGCGAGTGGATCGAGCTGCACGAAGGCCCGGAGTTCCGGGCCTGGGTGGCCTTCCTGCGCGGCGAGCTCGACCGGCTGGGCGCGGGCCTGGACGAGGATCGCCGGACGGCGGCGCTGGACGTCTTCCGCCTCGCGGTCGAGCTGGAACACGCCTTCTTCGACCTGGCCGCCGCCCCTTAGCCCAGCACGGCCGCCAGATCCTGGAACGAGCGGTAGTGGACGCCGGTCATGCCGAGCTCCCTGGCCGCCTCCACGTTCTGCAGCCGGTCGTCCACGAACAGGCAGCGCTCGGGCGCGACCCCGGCCCGCTCCGCGGCGATCTCGTAGATCCGCCGGTCGGGCTTGGCCACGCCGACCCTCGCGCTGCTGACCACGTCGTCGGCGAAGTACGTCAGCCCCAGCAGGTCGAGGTGCTGCTCCAGCGAGTCCGTGGCGTTGGTCACGATCACCACGGGCACGTGCTGCTGCGCCTTGGCCAGCAGCGCCCTGACCTCCTCGTCCACCCAGAACCGCACCTGCGCGAACTCCGCCACGGCCTGGCGGGCCCGCTCGTCGCCGCCGAGCGCGACCACGACCGACTCCAGCCACTCGGCCTCGGTGGCGTGGCCGAGCGTGGCGGGCTCGATCAGCGCGGGGTCGAGGGCCGTCTTCATGAGCGGCAGGCCGTACCGGGCTTCGATGCCGGCCTGGGCGTCGTGGTCGAAGAGGCGAAGCACGCCATCAAGATCGGACAGGACCGCGTCAAAGGGGATCACAGCCCCTCATTGTGACAGTCGCCAGCATTTCCTGCGTCGTCAAAGGTCCAAGGGCGACCGGCCGGACTACCATCTCCGAGACAGGATTCGGTATCGGAACGGTAGGGCATGAGCGCACGCGAGCTGGGGCGGCTGTTCGCCGACGGCGGCAGAGGTCACAGGCTGCCCGCGGGGCTGCCGCCGGGCGAGGTGGTCTGGCCCGATCCCGGCTACACCGGGCAGGGCGAGGCGGTCAGGCCGGCGTTCTGGATGAGCGAGGAGGCGGTGTCCGGCGAGGACTGGACGCGCATGCGCGAGTGGCAGCCGCACAGCGGGCTGTGGCCGGTGCTGCTGGACGAGTCGGCGCAGCCCTGGGGGGTCGGACAGATCATCCCGGACGATCCCCGCCAGATCGAGCACTTCACCGCCGAGGGGTTCATGGCCGAGGTGTGGCAGGAGTGGGTGGCCCAGATGCCGCAGGACGCGCTGGAGGAGCTGGACCCTTTCGGGGCGATCTGCCCCGGCCCCGCGCCGTCCGGGGTGCTCAGGGCCGCTCCCGAGGCGGTCGCCGACTGGCTCGCGGGCGAGCTGGCCGTCAAGGGGATGCCGCTCGGGCTGGTCGCCGCCTCCAGGGGCGCCGACGCGCTGGCCGTGATGGGCTGGCAGGGCGCGCTGCACCACAACGAGTGGATGGTCCCCATGGCCGCCGTGGTGCGCAGCTGGGAGGACCGGTTCGGGGCCCGGGTGGTGAGCGTCGGGTTCAACACCCTGGACCTGAGCGTGGCCGCCCCGCCGGTCGATCCCGAGCACGCGTTACACGTGGCCGCCGAGCACTGGACGTTCTGCCCGGACAACATCGTCCAGGGGCCCGGTGACCTGCAGGGCTATGCCGAGCAGATCGTCGGCGCGCACGCCTGGTCGTTCTGGTGGGACTGAACGGCGGCACTGAACGGGGATTCGGCCGGGGTCCCGGCCGAACCCTCCGGTGTCAGGGGATACGGGCCACGGCCCCGTAACTTCCCGAAGAACTCGGCTGTTCGGCGCAGGCGGTGTCGAGGTCGTTCGGCCGCCATTCCGGAATCCACACCAACCCCGGATCGACCAGCACCAGACCTTCGAGCAACGCCGCAACCTCCTCCCTGTTGCGGATCGCGTGACCCGGCAGCGTCATCGCCAGCAGGTCGTGAACCGCCGTCAGCAGCTCCGGCGGGATCGCGTCGAACGTGGTCTGCAGCAGCGACAGATAGCTCCCTTCGGGCACCACCTGCCGGATCCGCTTGATCACGTAGTGGAAGTACTCGTCGTCGTTCAGGCTGTGGGTCGACAGCAGCAGCACGGCCATGGGCCGGTCCCAGTCGAGGAACGTCTGCAGGACCCGGTCATCGAGGAGGTCGTCGATCTCGCGCACGTCGCCCTCTACGACGCGTACGAGGTCGGTGACGGGCTCGATGGTCGCCCGGGCTCCGGCCAGCACCATCGGGTCGTTCTCCACGTAGACCACACGGGGGACCGCGCCGCGCAGGGCGTCACGGGCCACGTCGTGCAACTGTCTGCCCGCCGGCAGGCCGGTGGGCACACCACTCCCGACGATGACGAACTGGTCCACACCTTCGCCGGCCAGATGGCGCACCACACGGGACAAATATTGGAGCACGGCCCGTGCGGCCGTCGTCATGATGGGAGCGGCCTGGTCGTAGCGGCGCACTGCGTCTCTGTCCGCCACGAAGTGGTTTTTTCCACCCGTGGCAGCGTCGAGAACCCGGGTGATCCTTGCTTGGGTCATCTCCAGCTTCGCCAGGTTTCGGATGGCACGCTGACGCATTGAGTGTTGCCCCTTTCCCCTCGCCCACTATCTCGGGAAAAAGTTGATCCTTTCGGACCCCACTCGATGACCCAGAACTTATGATCCTCGCTGGGCGGCAGATGACAACCGGAAAAGCCATTAGTTTTCGGTATATCTGGCTAACCCTCTACCGCGAATAACGATCATGCATTAGGGAAAGAGATCATTTTCCGAGGGAACGCGAAAGCCGCTCGCGATGGAAATTCAACACCTCGAAAGTCTCTTCGCGGGTCGTCGTCGTCACCGACAGCTTGGTGAACGCCTGGTGGTATGCCTCCACCACGGCGGTGTCGGTGATCAGCTCGTCGGACTCGATGCCGTGGGCGCACGCGATGTCCGCCTCGAACGCCTCGGCGAAGCGCCAGAGCGTGAACGGGCCGGTGCGCGGCACGTAGACGGGGTCGTCCGTCGGCACCACGTGGAGCGAGACGTTGGGCCGCTTGGCGTGCTCGATGAGCTGGTCGATCTGGCGGAGCTGGACGTGCGGCCCGACGATCGAGCGGGTCAGCACGCTCTCGTCGACGACCGCCCACACCACGATGCCGCTGTCGCGGGCCACGGCCTCCTGGCGGGCCAGCACGAGGGCGAGCGCCTCGTTGACCGTCTGCTGCCCGAGCGTCGCCGGCCCGGAGACGGTGACGGCCGCCCGGGCGTATTCCTCGGTCTGCAGCAGCGGCGGGACGAACTGGGGGTGGTAGGTGCGGATCACCGTGGCCCGCTGCTCCAGCGCGTACGTGGTGGCCAGCCAGACCGGCACCGACTGCGCGTCGTACCAGGCGGCCTCGCGCTCGCCCCGGGCCAGCGACAGCACGTATTCGCGGATGGGCGGGGCGGTGACGCCGTAGAGGGCGAGCAGCCGCTCGACGGTGATGGGCGCGGGTGCGATCCGGCCCTCCTCGATGGCCGGGATCGCCGCGGCTCCCTTGCCGATCGCGGTCTCCACCTGCTCGACCGACAGGTCGGCGGCCAGGCGAAGGCCGTGCAGCCGCTTGCCGAGCGCCCGCCGCTGCGGCCCGCTCAGCGGCGCGGCCGCGTCGGGGATGTCGTCGGGGGAGGGGGGCTCGGGCTCCTCGGGCAGCCCCTCGGCGCGGCGGGCCAGCTCGACCACGCCGCGCAGCACGGTCAGGGAGCTCTCGGACAGGTCTGAGGCGCCCAGGCCGATGGCGGCCGCGCGCAGCTGGAGGTCCTCGACGGCGCCGGACTCGAGATAGTCGTCGCCGACCAGCCAGCCGACGCTCACCTGCAGGCAGGAGGCCAGCGCCCGCAGCACCTGGAGCGTCGGGTTGGTCTGCTTGCCGGTGCGCAGCTGGCTGACATAGGCGCGGGTGATCGGGATGCCCGCCTCCGTCAGGGCGGAGGCGACCTGCGCGCCGGTGAAGCCGCGCTTGGTCAGCGCAAGATCGAGCCGCTCGGCGAAGTTCGCCACGGCACACCTCCATCCACCGCCCGTGAACTTTTCCAGCGTAAGGGACGCGAGCCGCACTGTCCCCTGCCATGCGGGGCAGCTCTGCCCCGCGAGTAGGTATCAACTTATGCGCAAACTGTCAGTTGACATAGTCCCACTCATAAGCGGACTATCAGAGCGCATGGTAACTGTGGCTTAACGGTTGGACGGGGAGGAGGTGGCAGGACGTGACCATGGAATCCTCGTACCTCGAAGATCAGCCCTCCACCGGGCAGGAGCGAGTGGTCCAGCGGATCTGCGCGCGCGTGGCCGGGCCGGCAGTGGGAGCCGGCGTGCACGTCGCGGGCCTTCCGCTGGGTGGCCTCCAGGTCTGGCTGGACAGCCCGGGTCACCGCTGGCGCTTCCACCACCGGATGGCCCGCGAGCTGCGGCTGGCCGGCTGGCACACGGAGACGGGACCTGATCGGCTGCTGTTGCTCGGGTGGAGTGCGGTCTGCCTGAGCCACCGGGCCAGGATGCTCAGCGCGGCCCTGGCGGGACGGCTGGCCGACTTCGACAAGACGGCCTTCATGGCCGTCATGATCGCCACCCGGCTGCGCCACGAGGGATTCCCCGTGGATGAGCTTCCGGCCGAGGTGGAGGCCCGCTGCAGCGACGCGCTGCGCTGGCCCGCCCGGCTGGACGACCTCGACGGCCTGGAACGCAGGTCGTCGCTGGAGCCGCTGCGCCTCAGGCTCGCCCAGGTGGCGGGGCTCGAGGCCAAGGTCGCCTGCCGCTGCGGCGAGCATCTCGCGCTCGTCTCGAAGGTCGCGCGTACGGTGGCCGGCGGTGCGGTGCCGGCCAGGTCGCGCGCACGTTCGTCGGCATCGTGCTTCGCCACGACGGGTTCATCCCCCGGGGTGGGGCTGACCGAGCGCATGGTCTGCGTCAGCGTGCCCAACGTGACCACCACCGGCGCGGGGACGGCGCGATGACGCCGACGCCCATCCGCGCACCCAGGGCCGCACCGGTCCCGGGAGCCGTGGCGTGGCCGCGGCACCGGGTCAGGAGGCGGTCCGCTCACGACATCGGTGTCGACCCGAAGTTCCCCGCCGCGCTCGCGCTGCCGCCCGGCGCGCCGCCCACCGGCCACAGGCCCTGGGGCGTCGCGTTCCGGTGCGCGTGCGCAGGAGCGGGAATGCTGGCGCTGTCATCAGAGAGCGGGAGGCCGGCGGCCGAGAACGGCCGGCCCGCCCTGCTCGTTTCCTGGGGGCTCGTCCCCCGTGCGGGACTGGTGGCCGCGCTTGTGCCGCTGGCCCCGGCGCTTCCCCATCCCTCCGGCACCGTGCGGCACGTGCCCGACTTAGTCGGTACGGTGCTGTCGACCAGCGCGTTAGCGGCTGGCACGCTGGCCGACGCGAGGGGTAGCGCCTGGGGCCGGCTTTATCGGTGTTCGCCGGGCCGTGCGACCGCGGCCACGGTGCTTCGCGCGGGGTCGTACGCGACCTCGCGGCGGCGCCGTGCGCGCGCGGTCGACCTGCGGCACCGGCGACGTAGCGGACTCCCTTCGGCGGCGGGCGCGTTCTGCCCGTCCGGCGCGGCCTCGTTCGCCGTGCTCGCCATGGGACCGCCTTGTGTGGAGACGGCCGTGCTCCTGCCGGCCCTGATCGCGGCGACTCCGGCGGCCACCCCGGCCGTCCGCCGCGTCGGGATCGGCGGAGCCGTCTACGGCGGAGGCTTCGCTCTGGGCGGAGGTTGCGCGCCGCTGCTCGCCCACCTGTCTTCCGACGGGTGGCGCCTGCTCGGCGCGGTGCTGGTGGGCGCCGGATTCGGCGCGTTCGCGGTCGGCCTTCTGGCGGGGACCACCGCGATGACCGAACCCGGTCAGCACGCCTCCGCGATCGGCACCATCGGCACGTGGGCGCTGCTGGGTGGGGTGATCGGCGCGATGGGCGCCACAGTGCTGATCCGGCCGTTCTCGGAGGGGCCCGGGTCCGGGCCCGTCTCCGTCCTGGTGGCCGTTCTCCAGGCCGCCGTTCTGCTCGCCGCCACGGCGCAGGTGCGGGTCGCCGGGGCGTCGGGCCATGAGACCGAACCTCGATCTCAACGCGCGGCGGAAGAGGGGCCGGCGATGCCTCGCCGGCTCCTCGCCGGGCCGCGCGGCCATCCGACCCCAGTACGGAACGCGGCCGAGGAGGAACTGGCCCGCTTCCCTGCACACGACCCCAGGGTCGTCAACCCGCGATGAACAGGAGCGATCATGCTCGCCGATGAACTGCGCCGGTCACAACCGCATGAAGTGCACGCACGCGGGGCACGCCACGCGCCGCCGTCCTGGGGCGAGGACCAGGGCGAGACGCCGCCGGCCGAACCGCCGCGCACCGTGCACCGGCTGCGCCGCATCCGGCAGGTGCCCACGCGGGCGATCACCGTGATCGACCACCCGTTACGCCACCCGGCTTCCTGACACCCACACCCTTCCCGCACAGGAGGAGAAACACATATGCGCACCGTCCTCGCCCGGAGTATGCAGTGAGCCGCGGGAGGGTGGGAGTGATCGTGGCGCCCGCCAACCCCTCGGCGGAGCCCGAGCTCACCCGACTGCTCGGGTCGCGCGCTGACATGCACGTCACGCGCTTCCCGGTACGGCCAGGACAGTCCCTGGCAGAACGGCTGGAAAGCTACAACGAGGCCCTGCCCTCCATGGTCTACGCGTTCGACGCGCTGCCGCTGAACGCGATGGTCATGGCCTGCAGCGAGCCCCGGTACCTGCTCGGCCCCGACGAGGACCGCGACCAGTGCGCCGAGCTGACGGCCGCGACCGGGGTGCCCTTCGCCTCGGCCACGCAGGCCACACGCGAGGCGATGGAACACGCCGAGGTCAACGACATCGTGCTGGTCTCCCCGTACCAGCCGTGGCTGACCGAGCTGGCCGAGCGGTTCTGGAAGACGACCGGCCTGAACGTCACCCAGGTCATCCAGGTACGCGCGAAGAACGGCTACTCCTCGTACGCGGTCACCCCAGCCGAGCTGATCAGCCAGGTCGAACTGGCGGAGCTGCCGCCGGACGCGGTGCTGCTGTTCACCGGCACCGGCATGGCCACGCTGCCCGTGCTCGGGCCCCTCAGCGCCGGCAACGACCGGATCCTGCTGACCTCCAACCTCTGCACGGCCTGGTGGGCGCTGTCCCGGGCCATCGGCCAGCAGGTGACGCTCGGCCGCGTGCCGCACCGCCGGTACATGGGAGGCGCGGCATGAACGGCGTCATCGTGGTGGGAGCGGGACCCGCGGGCCTGACCGCGGCGCTCTCGCTGGCCAAGGCCGGCATCCCGGTCACCGTGCTGGAGCGCGAGAGCGAGCTCAGCAAGCAGACCAGGGCCTGCACGTTCCATCCGGCCACGCTCGACCTCCTCGACGACCTGGGGGTGGCCTCCCAGCTCGTCGCCAAGGGTCGCGTCGTCGACCGGGTGCAGTGGCGCGACAGGTCCGGCATCGTGCTGGCCGAGATGGGCATGAACCGGCTCAACGGCCTGACCAGGCATCCGTTCCGGATCCACGCCGACCAGGCCTCGCTCACCCCGCTGCTGCTCGCCGCCCTCAGCGCCTACCCGGACGTGGACGTGCGGTTCGGCACCCACGTGGACGGCGTGACAGAAGGCGGCACAGGGATCCGGGTCCGCGTCGGCCACACCTGGACGCGGGCCCGGTACATGATCGCCGCCGACGGCGCGCACAGCACGGTCAGGGGCTCCCTGGGCCTGCCGTTCCCCAGGTCCGCCTATCCGACGCAGGCGCTGCGGGTGTTCACCGACTCGCCGCTGGACCGGCTGCTGCCGAGCCTGGCGCCGCTGACGTACGTGCGGGACGTGCAGCAGTCGTGCACGCTGCTCGGGCTGCCGGACCACTGGCGGATCATCTTCAAGATCCCCTGCGACGCGCACGAGCCGCTGTCGCCGCCGAACCTGTCCCTGCTGGTCCGCCGGGCGCTGCCCGGGGCGAGCGGGCCGATCCACGTGACGGGCGCCGACCGGTTCGGCCTGTCCCGGGGCGTGCTGACGTCGTACCGGTGCGGCCGGGTGCTGTTCGTCGGCGACGCCGCGCACCTGACCTCCACGGTCGGCGGGCTCAACATGAACGCCGGCATCCACGACGCGGCCGAGGTGGGCCAGGTGATCGCGGCCGTGATCGGCGGCTTCGCCCCGCCGGCGGCGCTGGAGGCGTGGGCCTGGCGGCGGCGCTCGGTGCTGCTGCAGCGGGTCATCCCACCTCGCGAGACCCGGCTCGTGGGCGTGCGGGAACGTGACAGCGCCAGGCTGGCGGCCGCCATGGCCGGGCTGCGCGCCATCGCCGGGGACCCTGACGCGACACGTGCCTACCTGGCACAGGCCTCATTACTGGACACCGTGCCAGGGAAGAGGTGACGACCCCCCGTTCCGCGTACTGACTGGAGGAGGTGTGACGCCGGATGTGGCGAACCCTGTCTGACGATGCTCGCCAGGCCATTCGCGACCTGTGCGACAAGCACGGAGCCCGCCTCTACGACTACTGCCGCACTGAGCTCGCCGCGGGCGATGCCGAGCAGGCGGTGGCCGGTGCGGCGCTGACGGCGCACCTGTACGCGGACCGCGTGGTCGATCCCGCCCTGCGGCGGCCCTGGCTGTACGCGGTGGCCCGCGCGCACCGGGCGTTCGTCGCCAAGCCCGCGAGCATCGGCTCGTGGTCGCGCCCCGGCCGGATGTCGGAGCTGCTGCCCGAGGCGCTGCTGTCCCTGGGGCGCCCGCAGCGGGAGCTGCTCGACCTGTCCATGCGCCACGGCCTGGCCGACACGGAGATCGCCGTGATCTTCGAGCTGCGCCAGGACGAGGTGCGGACCATCGTCACCCAGGCGGCCGCCTCCCTGGAGGAGTGGTTCGCCGCGATCATCGCCGCGCGGGGGCGCGACGGATGCCCCGACCTGACGGCACGGGTGTCGGCGTGGGTCGCCGCGCCCGGCCGGCGGGCCAGGGCCAGGATCGGCCGTCACATCCAGTCCTGCGCGACCTGCCGGGCCGCGCCCAGGACCATGTCGGCGGCGGCGCTGCTGCGCCGCCTGCCGATCACCACGTTGCCCGGCACACTTCCCAACCGGCTGGCGTTGGCGCAGCCGCTGCCCGGCGAGGGGCCGCTCTGGCGGGCAGACGGCTTTCCCGTGCAGGCACGCACACTGGTGGAGACCGGTCCTTCCCCGGCTCCTCCGGTCGCCGACGCCACGCCGCAGGTCCCGGTCGCCGACCCCACGACGGCGACCTCGGGAAAGCCCTGGTCGGCGGCGGGCGCGGCTGCCGCCGACCAGGAGCACCCGGCGGCACCCGCCGTGCGCGGACGGCACCCGTTCACGCCGCCGAGCCGTACCCGGGCCTTCCGCGGCGGCGCGTACGGCGACAAGCTCGTCTACAGCGCCGCCATCAAGGGCTCCGGCAACGGCTCCCACAGCGAGGGGGCCATCATCCGGTACGGCGGGATCACCCTGGACGGTGATCTGGTCGAGCTGCAGGACGGGCAGGTGCAGGAGTTCTGGCGCGACCGGCTGGACGACGACGATCCCGAGTCGGGGCCGCCGATCAGGGCCGTGGCCAGGCTCGGGCTGATCGTGGGCGTGGGCCTGCTGGTGGCGGGGCTGGTCTGGGCCGTGATGAACGCCCGCCAGCATCCTCCGCAGCTCACCAAGGCGTCGGCGCAGACGGGCAGCCTGCTGGACGAGGCGCCGCGCTGGGTGGCCGGGGTGGCCCCGATGGCCGCCGGGTCCGGCCTGACCCGCATGGCCAGGAAGGCCGAGCTGCCCAAACCCGCGGCGCCGGTGGCCAGGCTGTCGCCGGCGACGGCGTGGCTGGGCTCGGGGCGTACCGGGACGTTCGCGCTGTCCTGCTCGGGGCAGTGCGAGATCGTCTCCGCCAAGGGCACCGACGGCATCACCGTGTCCGGCGGCACGTTCGAAGTCGCCGCGCCGCTCTCGCGGCCCGGCTGCTCCGGGCGGTCGAGCGTGGAGCGGGGGAAGATCACCGTCCAGTGGGCGGGCCGGGCGAGCGGCGACGGCAAGACCACCGGCGGCACCGCCGCCGGAGGCGGCACCCTGGCCATGAGCGTCGCCTGGACGGTCAAGCACAAGGGCACACGGATGCTCGACATCCGGCGCGGCGTCGTCTACTGCGGGTGAGGGCCCCGGGCGGCGCGCCCGAGGCCCCCTCATGCCGCTAGAAGAACGAGAACTCGGGCTCGGGCTGCGGCAGCTCGACCCGGTCGGGACCGCGGAACCTGGTCGTGTCCTGCGGCACGTCCGCCAGCGGAGTGCCCAGGACGAACGGGACGACGACGCTGGACCTGGCCAGGTCGACCGTCACGATCGCGCCCGTGCCGCTCTCGTCGCTGTAGGTCGAGTCGGTGCCGGCCACCACGAGGCCGACCCGGTGGCCCTTCCTGAAGGTGTAGTCCTGCGGCAGCGTCAGCCACTTGACCGTCCCGTACGTGCCGGGCGGCAGCGGCGTGGCCTGGCTGAGCGAGCCGCGGTTCTGGACGTCGATCCAGCCGCGGGCGACGATTTCGAGCGGGCGGGTGGCCACGTTCGTGACGACCTTCTTGTAACAGGCGTCGTCGGCCGCGGTGCTCTCGCCGTAGCAGTCCTCCTCGGCGAGCGTGGTGATGCCCTGGCCGCGGCGCCAGTCGACGCGGGTCTCCTCGCCGAAGTCGACGAGCAGGGCGGTCAGGTTGGAGGTGGGCTTGTCCAGCTTGACCCGCAGGTCCGCGGTGGGCGTGCCGGACAGGCGCAGGTCGAGCGGGAGCGCGCCCGTGGTGAACGCGACCCGTCCGGGGTTCGCCGTCCCGACGTCGGCCACCATGTCGGTCTCGGACATGGCGACGTCGGTGAAGGAGGCGGTGCTGTTCCTGGCGGCGGGCTTCAGACCGAGCGAGCCGCCGGGCCCGGGGCGCAGGGACGCCTTGAGCGCGAACGGCGCCGGCCAGTCGCGCTGGGTGATCCAGCGGGCCGGGCCGATCTCGACGTCGGCGCGGGGCTCGTTCGTGATCCCGTTGCGTACGCCGTGCAGCCAGTAGTCGAACCACCGGTGCAGGGTGTCCACCCAGAGCGCGCGGCGGCCCTCGAAGTCGAACGGGTCCACGTGCTGGGTCTGGCCGACCCAGATCTTGCGCGGCACGTTCCGGTCGGCCAGGGCCTTCCACCAGGCCGAGAAGTTGTCGGGCTTGACGTTGAGGTCGTTGACCGTGTGGACGACGAACACGCTGGCCTTGACCTTGGAGGCGTCGCCGAGCAGGCCCTTGATGTAGTCGCGCTCGGCCCAGAACGGGTTGTAGTCACCCGTGTCGTCGCCGTCCTCGGCGTCCATCTTGTCGCGCACGGCCTGGCACTTGGCCTCGGGGTCGGTGTCGACGTAGTTGGCCAGCCAGGAGGCGTAGTCGAGGTTGTAGATGACGCCGTTGGAGCGCTGGTACTTGTACCAGGAGCTGATGGCCGAGATGGGCACGATGGTCTTCAGGCCCTCGACGCCGGTGGCGGCGACGGCGTTGGCCAGGGTGCCGTCGTACGACTTGCCGATCATGGCGGCTTTGCCCGTCGTCCAGTCGGCCACGGCCGGGGTGCCGTCCGCCCTGAACGCCTTGGCGCGGCCGTTCAGCCAGTCGATGACGGCCTTGCCGCCCAGGACGTCCGCCTTGCCGCCGATGTCCGGGCAGCCTTCGGACCGGGTGGTGCCGAGCATGTCGACGTTGAGGACGGCGTAGCCGCGGGGGACGAAGTAGTTGTCGTAGAAGAGCGGGAATTTAGCGACATTTCCGGCGGCGTCGTAAACCTTGCGCTCTGCTTCGTTTCCGCGGCCCGAGTTGTCGTAGTACGGGCTCTCATCGATGATCACCGGCACCTTGAGTCCCGGGCCGGACTCCTTGGGCCTGATGATGTCCACCCGTACCTTGTCGAGTTTGCCGTCAAGGTCGCTGTCGACGGTCGACTCGACGTACGCGTGCTCGCGGACGGCGTCCGCGTAGGAGAAGACCGGCTGCGTACGGCCGTTCTGGACGGTGATGGCGGGTGCTGCCGCCGCTTGGGCGGGAGTCGCGATCGCGAGGGTGAGGGCGACTGCGAAGAGGGCCGGGCGTAATTGTGGCACGCGTGACCTCCGGGACGTGGGTCGATTAACCCGCAATCTCTCAGACCGCTCGGGGGCCTGACAAGATTTCCTCATGCGAGTACGGGATCGAGTACGAGGCTGCCTCCTCGGCGGCGCAATCGGCGACGCGCTCGGGGCGCCGATCGAGTTCCAGTCGCTGCGGGAGATCCGCAGGGAGCACGGGGCTGAGGGCATTACCGGATATGTCGCGACGTGGCGCGGGAAAACCGGCCTCATCACCGACGACACCCAGATGACGCTCTTCACGGTGGAAGGGCTGCTCGCCGCCCGCGCCGGCGGATCGCCGGTCTCGGGGAACGGTAACGCGCAGGAGCCGGGTGCCGGCCGTGACGCGCCGGAGCGGGCGGCGTATCCGTACCAGGGGGTGGTGGAGCCGGTGCGGGCGGCGTACCTGCGCTGGTTCGAGACCCAGAACTACGTCGGCCCGCTGCCTGAGGACCGCCCGCACCGCACGGGGTGGCTGCGCGAGGAGATCTGGCTGTACTCGCGCAGGGCGCCGGGCAACGCCTGCCTGTCGGGCCTGCGCCAGCGCTTCCCCGGGCCGTCCCCGCTGGGCCGGCCCGGCCCGGTGAACCCGAACTCGAAGGGCTGCGGCACGGTGATGCGCTCGGCCCCCTTCGGCCTGGTCGCGCTCTCCGCCGAGGGGGAGCGGCCCGACCCGCGGGAGGCGTTCGAGGCGGCGGCGGCGTGCGCGCAGATCACCCACGGGCACCCGACCGGCTACCTGGCCGCGGGGGCGTTCGCCGCGATCACCGCGTGGCTCATGGCGGACGAGGCCCTGGAGCCCGCCGTCCACCGCGCTCTGGACCTGCTGGCCGCCTACCCGGCGCACGACGAGACCAGCGCGGCCCTGCGCGCCGCCGTGGCGCTGGCCGCCGCCGGCGGCGCGCACACGCCGGAGCGGGTGGAGTCGCTGGGCGGCGCGTGGGTGGCCGAGGAGGCGCTGGCCATCGGCGTCTACTGCGCCCTGGCCGAGCCCTCCGCGGAGCGGGCCCTGCTGCTGTCGGTCAACCACTCGGGGGACAGCGACTCCACCGGCTCGGTGTGCGGCAACCTGCTCGGCGCCCAGCACGGCGTCGGCGCCCTGCCCGCCGCCTGGCTGCGCCCCCTGGAGGGCCGCGACACGATCGAACGCCTCGCCCTCGGCCTGGCCTGACCGACAGGCGCCCCGTCCCGGGCGAGATATTGGGATGCGCGCCCCCTGCGGTGTGGGGCAGCATGGTCGGTTGGCTCCGGGGACGCGGGGCTCAAATATCCTGAAAGCAGTATGGGAACGCCTTCCTTGTCCTCTCCACTCGCCGAGCTCAACTCCCGCCTGCCCGAGCTCATGCCGCGCGACCAGCGGCGACTGCGGCGCAGGCTCGACGGCATGCGCCGGGTGCGGTCACGCGACGCCCGTGACAAGATCGTCGCCGAGATCCTGGCCGACGTCGAGCGCGCCGAACAGCGGCTCGTCCGGCGCCGCGAAGCCGTACCGGTGGTGAAATATCCGGAAAACCTGCCGGTCTCCCAGCGAAAAGACGACATCCTGGCGGCCATCCGCGACCACCAGGTGGTGATCATCGCGGGCGAGACGGGCTCCGGCAAGACGACCCAGATCCCCAAGATCTGCCTGGAGCTGGGCCGCGGCGTACGCGGGCTGATCGGCCACACCCAGCCCCGCCGCATCGCCGCCCGCACGGTCGCCGAGCGCATCGCCGAGGAGCTCGGCACCGACCTGGGCGAGGTCGTCGGCTACAAGGTCCGCTTCACCGACCAGGCGAGCGACCGCACGCTCGTCAAGCTGATGACCGACGGCATCCTGCTGGCCGAGCTGCAGAACGACCGCCTGCTCGACCAGTACGACACGCTGATCATCGACGAGGCCCATGAGCGCAGCCTCAACATCGACTTCATCCTCGGCTACGTCAAGCAGCTCCTGCCCCAGCGCCCCGACCTCAAGGTCATCATCACCAGCGCCACGATCGACCCCGAGCGGTTCTCGCGCCACTTCGACGACGCGCCGATCATCGAGGTCTCCGGGCGCACCTACCCGGTGGAGGTGCGCTACCGGCCGCTCAGCGAGGACGACGACCAGACCCAGGGCATCGTGGACGCCTGCCGGGAGCTGATCTCGGAGGGGCCCGGCGACGTCCTGGTGTTCCTGTCGGGCGAGCGGGAGATCCGCGACGCCGCCGACGCCCTGACCAAGGCCGAGTTCCGCAACACCGAGATCCTGCCGCTCTACGCCCGCCTGAGCGCCGCCGAGCAGCACCGCGTCTTCCAGCGCCACACCGGCCGCCGCGTCGTGCTGGCCACCAACGTCGCCGAGACGTCGCTCACGGTCCCCGGCATCAAATACGTCGTCGACCCGGGTTTCGCCCGCATCTCCCGCTACAGCCACCGCACCAAGGTGCAGCGGCTGCCGATCGAGGCCGTCTCGCAGGCCAGCGCCAACCAGCGCAAGGGCCGCTCCGGCCGCACCTCCGACGGCATCTGCATCCGGCTGTACGAGGAGGAGGACTTCCTCAACCGGCCCGAGTTCACCGACCCCGAGATCCTGCGGACCAACCTGGCCTCCGTCATCCTCCAGATGACCTCGATCGGGCTGGGCGACATCGAGGCGTTCCCGTTCGTGGAGCCGCCGGACCGCCGCCAGGTCAAGGACGGCGTCAACCTGCTCCACGAGCTGGGCGCGTTCGACGTCCACGGCAAGCTCACCGGTGTCGGCCGCAAGCTGGCCGGCCTCCCCGTCGACCCGCGCCTGGGCCGCATGGTGCTGGAGGCCGAGAAGAACGGCTGCCTGCGCGAGGTCATGGTGATCGCCGCCGCGCTGTCCATCCAGGACCCGCGCGAACGCCCGTCCGAAAAGCAGCAGCAGGCCGACGAGAAGCACCGGCGCTTCGCCGATCCCGAGTCCGACTTCCTGGCCTACCTCAACCTGTGGAACTACCTGCGCGACAAGCAGAAGGAGCTGTCCTCCAGCGCGTTCCGGCGGCTGTGCAAGGCCGAGTTCCTCAACTACCTGCGCGTACGCGAGTGGCAGGACATCTACAGCCAGGTGCGCCAGTCGCTCGGGGCCCAGCCCAACAGCGAGCCCGCGCAGCCGTACCACGTGCACGCGTCGCTGCTGGTCGGGCTGCTGTCGCACATCGGCGTCAAGGACGTCATGGACAAGCAGCGGGGGCAGGACGGCCGCCGGCCGATCCAGGAATACCTCGGCGCCCGCAACGCCCGCTTCGCCATCTTCCCCGGCTCGGCGCTGGCCAGGAAACAGCCGCAGTGGGTCATGTCGGCCGAGCTGGTCGAGACCTCCCGGCTCTGGGCGCGCGTCAACGCCAAGATCGAGCCCGACTGGGTCGAGCCGCTCGCCCAGCACCTGGTCAAACGCGCCTACTCCGAGCCGCACTGGGAGAAGAACCAGGGCGCGGTGATCGCCCTGGAGAAGGTCACCCTGTACGGCGTGCCGCTCGTGGTGGGCCGCAAGGTCAACTACGGGCGCATCGACCCCGACCTGTCGCGCGAGCTGTTCATCAGGCACGCGCTGGTCGAGGGCGACTGGGACACCCACCACCGCTTCCTCAAGGACAACCGCAAGCTGCTCGGCGAGGTCGAGGAGCTGGAGAACCGGGCGCGCCGGCGCGACATCATGGTGGACGACGAGGCGCTGTTCGACTTCTACGACCAGCGGGTGCCGGCCGACGTGGTCTCGGCCCGCCACTTCGACTCCTGGTGGAAGCAGGTCAGGCAGCAGACGCCCGACCTGCTCACGTTCTCGCCGGACATGCTGGTCAACGAGGGCGCCGACATCAGCGCCCGCGACTACCCCGACACCTGGAAACAGCTCGGGCAGCGGATGAAGCTGACCTACCAGTTCGAGCCGGGCGCGGACGCCGACGGCGTGACCGTCCACGTGCCGCTCCAGGTGCTCAACCAGGTCAACTCCGACGGCTTCGACTGGCAGATCCCCGGCCTGCGCGAAGAGCTGATCACCGCGCTGATCCGCTCCCTGCCGAAGGCCCTGCGCCGCAACTTCGTGCCCGCCCCCAACTACGCCAAGCAGGTGCTGGCGGGGGTCGAGCAGGGCGGCGAGCCGCTGCTGGCGGCCGTGGAGCGCGAGCTGCTGCGCCTCACCGGCGTACGCGTGCCGCGCGAGGCCTGGCAGCTCGACCAGGTGCCCGACCACCTGCGCATCACGTACCGGGTGATCGACGAGCGCAGGCACACGGTGGCCGAGGACAAGGACCTCGACGCGCTGAAGCGCCGCCTCGCCCCGCGCCTGCGGCAGACGCTCTCGCAGGCCGGCGACGACCTGGAGCAGACCGGCCTGCACACGTGGAGCTTCGGGACGCTGCGGAAGGTGTTCGAGCAGGGCCGGATGAAGGGCTATCCGGCGCTGGTGGACGGGGGCGACTCCGTCTCGATCAAGATCTACGAGACCGAGGCCGAGCAGCGCCGCTCCCACTGGCCCGGCGTACGCCGCCTGCTCCTCCTCAACGTCACAAACCCGGCCAAATCCCTGCTGGGCGGCCTGTCCAACCAGGCCAAGCTGGCGCTGTCACGCAGCCCGCACGGCGGGGCGGTGGCGCTGTTCGAGGACGTGGTCAACGCGGCGGTCGACAAGCTCATGCTCGACGCCGGGGGCCCGGCCTGGGACCCGGTGGCCTTCGACCGCCTCTACCAGCATGTACGCGCTCAGCTTTACGACACGGCGGCCGACGTGCTGTCGAAGGTGGAGCAGATCCTGAGCGTCTGGCACGAGGCCGGGGCCCGGCTCGACGCCCTGCGGGCGAGCGCGGCGACGGACGACATCCGCGACCAGCTCGGCAAGCTGGTCTATCCGGGCTTCGTCACGGCCACGGGCTATCGCCGCCTTTCCGACCTCCTCCGATATATCCGGGCGATCGACCGCCGCCTCGCCAAGCTCCCGGAGGAGCCCTGGCGGGACCAGGAGTGGATGGACAAGGTGCACAAGATCGAGGACGACTATCACGATGTGCTGGAGAAGCTCCCCCGGGCGCGGCGAGGGGATCCGGACGTGGTGGAGATCCGGTGGATGATCGAGGAGCTGCGGGTGAGCTTCTTCGCCCAGACGCTGGGCACGCCTACACCGGTCTCGGAGAAGCGCATCACCAAGGCGATGGAGAAGCTCACTCCATGAAGATCGAGGTGTCGAGCTTGAAGTCGACGGGGGAGGGCAGCGCGATCGGGGTGCCGGTGATCACTCTGGTCATCACCTGATAGGCGCCATCCTTGATATCGCTGAACGCGGTCACACTCGGCTCATCGGCGATCGGATCGATCAGCAGGTAGACCGGCACCCGGCCCAGGGCGTAGAGACGCCTCTTCTCCTCACGGTCGGTGTGGACACTACTGGGCGAGACGATCTCGGCGACCATCACCACCCCGGACGACAACAGCTCTCCCGGGCCCCAGCGAGGGCAGAGGGGGTGCGTCAGGACATAGTCGGGTATGAGCGAGTCTCGGGGGCCTTCGATGCAGACATTCAGGCCGCCGGGCGCTCCTCGCCATCCGCGCTCCTTGCACAGCGGAGAGAGGGCGTTGTTCAGGTCTACGGCCATCCAGGTGTGCTCTGGGGTGCCCATAGGACTCACAATCAGCTTCCCTTCGATGACCTCGACCCGGAAGCCGGGGAGGGGGGGGAGGGCATCGAACAATTCGCGGGCGGTGATCGGCGCTCGGGGGAGACGCACCCAGGTCGACTCCGGGTCGTCTTCGTGCTCTGCCTCGTCCGTGTGGCCTTCCTCGTCAGCGGAGCCGGAGTCGTGCTCCTGCTCCACCGCGTCGGTGTGGTCCTCCTCTTCCACTTCCACCGCGTCCGTGTGGAGCTCTTCTTCCACCATGGCGACCATGGAATCTTTCCCTTCGTATTCGAACGGACACGCTAAGTATTCCATCATGTGCGTGCTCGTGCCACACGAAACGGCCGCCCCGTAGGACGGCCGGCTCGCGTACCGGTCAGGCCGGGACGGCGTCCACGTCGCGTTCGTAGAAGCGGTGGCCGGCCACCGCCGTGGCGAACTTCTCGGCGATCCCGTCCCCCATCACCACCCCCACGTCGCTGGGCAGCCGCGCGGCCTCCAGGAGCTCCCGCCCCGACCCCACGGCCCCGATGGGCTTGCCGTGCTTGAACGCCTCCAAGACGAAGAACCGCGCCCGCCCCAGCGGTGCCAGGGCCGCGCCGTCGGCCGCCACCACCGCGTCGTAGAGGACCGAGCCGGCCGCGCCGAGCTGCCGGTCCACCTGGAGGCCGGCCACGGTGCCCTCCACCGGGGCCAGCACCTCGCAGATGGCGCCCTTGCCCTCCAGGGACTCGCGCAGGGCGGTCACCTCGGCGGCGTCCGTCCCGTCCGCCATGAGGATGGCGATCTTGCGGGTGGCGACGCTCTGCGGCTGGCCGGTCATGCTGAGTGCGGGGGAGGCGTTCGCGTGGACCTCGGTCCTGGGCGGCGCGGGCAGGCCGAGCCCCTGGGCCACCTGGGCGGCCAGGTCCGGGTGGATCTGGCCCAGGTGCCGCAGCACGCCCTCCTTGATCGGCGGGCGCTCCACATGCCCCAGCTCGAACAGGAACGCGGCCACGATGTGCCGCTTCTCCCAGTCCGACATGCTGTTCCAGAACAGCGTGGCCTGGCTGTAGTGGTCCTCGAAGCTGGGGCTGCGCTCGCGGATCTTCACGCCGTCCACCCGCTCCTGGTAGTGCCGGTAGCCGTCCGTGGCCTCGGGGCGGTCGCCGCTGATGGAGTTGGGCGAGTAGCTGGTGCGCGACTCGTGGATCAGGTGCTGGTGGAAGCCGTCGCGCTGGTCGTTGCGTACCTCGTTGACCGGCCGGTTGACCGGGATCTGCGGGAAGTTGGGCCCGCCCAGGCGCAGGAGCTGGGTGTCGAGGTAGGAGAAGTTGCGGGCCTGCAGCAGCGGGTCGTTGGAGAAGTCGATGCCGGGCACGACGTTGGCGGTGTGGAAGGCGACCTGCTCGGTCTCGGCGAAGAAGTTCTGCGGGTTGCGGTTGAGCGTCATCTTGCCGACGGGCCGCAGCGGCACCTGCTCCTCGGGGATGATCTTTGTCGGGTCGAGCAGGTCGAAGTCGAAGTCGTGCTCGCGCGACTCCGGCACGAGCTGCAGGCACAGCTCGTACTCGGGATAGGCGCCGCGCTCGATGGCCTCCCACAGGTCCCGGCGGTTGTAGTCGGGGTCGTTGCCCTGGATGCGCAGCACCTCGTCCCACACCAGCGAGTACGTCCCCAGCACCGGCCGCCAGTGCCACTTGACGAACGTCCCCTGCCCGGAGGCGTTCACCAGCCGGAACGTGTGCACCCCGAACCCCTGCATCATCCGGAAGCTGCGCGGGATCGCCCGGTCGGACATCAGCCACATGACCATGTGCAGTGACTCCGGCTGGAGCTGCACGAAGTCCCAGAACGTGTCGTGCGCCGACTGCGCCTGCGGGATCTCGTTGTGCGGCTCCGGCTTGACCGCGTGCACGAAGTCCGGGAACTTGATGCCGTCCTGGATGAAGAAGACCGGGAAGTTGTTGCCGACGAGGTCGAAGTTGCCCTGAGTGGTGTAGAACTTCGTGGCGAACCCGCGTACGTCACGTACGGTGTCGGCCGAGCCGCGCGAGCCCGCGACGGTCGAGAAGCGCACGAACGTGGGCGTCGGCGCCGACGTGTCGTTCAGGAAGGCCGCCGCGGTGAGGTCGCCGAGCGGCTCGTAGAGCTGGAAGACCCCGTACGCGCCCGCGCCTCTGGCGTGGACCACGCGCTCGGGGATGCGTTCGTGGTCGAAGCGGGTGATCTTCTCGCGGAAGTGGAAGTCCTCCATGAGCGTCGGCCCGCGGGTGCCCGCCCGCAGCGAGTCGTCGGTGTGGTCGACCGGGACGCCCTGGTCCGTGGTCATGGTGTGATCATCCAGCGGGACGCGGTCGGCGTCGAGCTGGCGGTGCTTCGGGTCGCGCTCCGGCTGCATGAAAGATCCCCCTATAGGCTTTGTCGGGCGACTTACCTGGATGCCCGTCCGGACGGCTTGAAACGGGGGGATCGATGATCAAGGCTGTGGTGTTCGACGTCGGGGAGACGCTGATCGGCGAGGCGCGCATCTGGGCGGGCTGGGCCGGGCAGCTGGGCGTGAGCGAGTTCGTGCTGATGGGCGCGCTCGGCGGGATGGCCGCGCTGGACCGCCCCCACACCGACGCCTTCGAGCTCATCCGCCCCGGTTTCGACGTGGACGCGGAGGAGGCAGCCTGGGAGCGCGACGACCCCGACGGCCTGCGCAACCACTTCGACGCCGACGACCTCTACCCCGACGTGCGCGACGCCCTGAGCGCGATCAGGGCGGCCGGATACCAGGTGATCATCGCGGGCAACCAGCCGGCGCGGGCCTATGACGCGCTGGTCGCCATGGACCTGCCCGCCGACTCCGTGCACACCTCCGAGGGATGGGGCGTCTCCAAGCCGGAAGCGGGGTTCTTCGCCAAGGTCGCGGCCGTGGCGGGGCGGGAGGCCGGCGAGATCCTCTACGTCGGCGACCGGCTCGACAACGACGTGCTCCCGGCCGCCGCGGCCGGCATGCGCACGGCACTGCTGCGCCGCGGCCCGTGGGGGTACCTGCACGCCGAGCGCCCGCAGGCGGCGTCCGCCGACGCGATCGTCGACGACCTGCACGCCGTGCTGCCCGTCCTGCGACGCCTCGGCTGAGCGGGGTCCGTCCTGGGATGCCTCGGCTGAGCCGGGTCCGTCCTGAGACGCCGCGGCTGAGCGCACGCGGTGGGGCGCCGTGCGGGGCGCGTGCCGGGATGCCGCGGCTGGACGCACGCGGTGGGGCGCCGTGCAGGTGGTGACGGCGCCGGGACGGCTCACGTGAGGTTCTCGTCGGGGTCGATGCGGATGGCACGTTCCTCCGCCGACAGGTCGTTCCCGTCGTCGTCGCCCCAGTCGAGGGCGATCTCCTCGCCTTCCGTGTCGGGTCCCAACCCCTCGTCCGGCTGGGTCAGCCGGTGCTTGGGCCGGGGCTCGTGGAGCCGGTCCTTGGCCTCGCGGCGCAGGCGTTCGTCGAGGGTGTCCCGGTGCTGGGGGTCGTCTTCCTTGACCTCATGGTAAAAACCGAGATCCTCGGTCCACTCCTCGAACTCGATCGCCTGTTCGTCGCTGTAGCCGAACCGGTCCGGAGGTTTTTCGGTCATATCCGCCCCCTACCCAGGACGCGGCCCGAAATCCTGCCTCCCGCCGACTGCCACAGGGCTCTCGTGGGCGCACGTACTTGTTTGCCCCAAATATTGGTCTATCGATGGTCAAACGAGCTCAAGCGGGTGATCCCTGCTCACCAGCGCCGCGTACTGGCCGGCGCGGGCCATCAGCTCGTCGTGGGTGCCGCGCTCGACGATCTTCCCGCCGTCCAGCACGACGATCTGGTCCGCGTCCCGGACCGTGGACAGCCGGTGCGCGATCGTGATGGTCGTACGCCCCCGCGCCAGCGCGTCGAGCGCCTCCTGCACGGCCCGTTCGGTCTGCGTGTCCAGCGCGCTGGTGGCCTCGTCGAGGACCAGCACCGGCGGGTTGCGCAGCAGCGTGCGGGCGATGGCCAGGCGCTGCTTCTCCCCGCCCGAGAACCGGTAGCCGCGCTCGCCCACCAGCGTGTCGTAGCCGTCGGGCAGCGAGGCGATGTGGTCGTGGATGCGCGCGGCCCGCGCGGCCTCCTCCAGCTCCTCGTCGGTGGCCGACGGCCTGGCGAAGCGCAGGTTGTCGGCGATCGAGGCGTGGAAGAGGTACGTCTCCTGCGACACCACGCCGACCGCCTCGCTCAGCGTCTCGAACGTCAGCTCCCGCACGTCCACCCCGTCGATCGTGACCCGCCCGCCGGTGACGTCGTAGAGCCGGGGCAGCAGGTAGCTGAGCGTGGTCTTGCCGGAGCCGGTCTCGCCCACGATGGCCAGGCTGGTGCCCGCCGGGACCTTGAGGTCCACGCCGGTGAGCGTGGGGGTCTCGTCGTACGAGAAGTCGACGTCCTCGAAGCGGACCTCCCCGCGCACGTCCTTCAGCTCCCGCGCGCCGGGGCGGATGTCCACCGGCAGGTCCAGATACTCGAAGATCCGCCCGAACAGCGCCAGCGAGGTCTGCACCTCGACGCCCAGCCGCAGCAGCGAGACCATCGGCCGGAACAGGCTGGTCTGCAGGGTCGTGAAGGCCACCAGCGTGCCGACCGAGATCGCGCCCGTGTAGCCGACGGCCCAGTAGATCAGCGCGGGCATGGCCGCCATGACGATCTGGATGGACGACTGCCGCCAGCGCCCGGCCATGCTCGTCCGTACGCCGAGGTCGGCCAGCTCGTCGGAGGCGCGGCCGAAGCGCTCGGTCAGCCCGTCGGAGCGGCCCATGGTGCGGCCGAGCAGGATGCCGCTGATCGACAGCGACTCCTGGACCATGGAGGCGATGCTCGCCAGCTTGCGCTGCCGGTCGTTGGTGATGCGCTTGCGCTCGGTGCCCACCTTGCGGCTGATCCACACGAACACCGGCATCAGCAGCAGCGAGACGACCGTCAGCCGCCAGTCGAGCGCGACCATGGCGGCGATCGTGGCGACCACGGTGGTGAGGTTGGAGACGAGCGAGGAGGCCGTCGAGGTGACGACCGACTGCATGCCGCCGATGTCGTTGGCGATGCGCGACTGGACCTCGCCGGTCCTGGTACGGGTGAAGAACGCCAGCGACATGCGCTGCAGGTGGCTGTAGACCGCGATGCGCAGGTCGTGCATCACCCGCTGGCCCACGGTGGTGGACATCAGCGTCTGCACCACGTCGAGCACGCTCGTGGTGACCGCCACCGCGATCATGCCCAGGGCCAGCAGCGCGAGCAGGACGGCGTCCCTGGCCGGGATCGCCACGTCCAGCACCTCGCGCAGCAGGAAAGGCGAGGCCAGCGACACGAGTGAGGACAGCAGGATGATGGCGCCCACCAGGGCCAGGCGGCCCCGGTAAGGGCGGAACAGTTTGATGATGCGCCCGAGAGGCGCGCGTGGTTCCTCCGCCAAGTGGTGCCTCCTTATGAGATGTCCACTCAAACAGAGGTTAACTCATATTTGTTCCGGTAAACTTCTCGGCATGGCAGAAAAGGAGCTCGCCGAGCTCTTGCACCTGGTCGGCCGGAGGTTGCGGCACGGATACGTGCGTCGGCTGGTCCCGCTGGGGCTCAACCCGGGGCAGGCGCGGGCCCTCCGGGCGCTCGCCGAGGCCCCGCAGGCGCTGCGGATGGTGCGGCTGGCCGACGAGCTGCGGATCGTGCCGCGCTCGCTCACGCCGGTGGTCGACGCGCTGGAGGAGGCCGGGCTGGCGCGCCGCGAGGTGGACCCCGCCAACCGCCGCTCCACGCTGGTGGTGATCACTCCCGAGGGCCGCCGGATGGCCGAGAGCGCCCGTGACGCCCGCCGGGACGCGGGCCAGGACCTGTTCGCGATCCTGACGCTGGAGCAGCGCGACGAGCTCCGTGACCTGCTGGGGCTGGTGGAGTCCCAGTTCGGTTAGCGGTCGGGCGGCGGGGATCGCGGCGGCGTTCAGGCTGCGGGTAGGACGGTGCCGCCGCTGTTCAGGCCGCTGGGAGGATCGTGCCGCCGACGACGGTGCCGAGGCAGGGTGGCTGGGCCAGGAGGGCCGCGTACGGGTAGCGCCCGCGGGCGTCGAAGACGGCGAAGTCGGCGCGGGTCCCCGGGGCCAGCGATCCGATGCGCCCCTTGCCCCGGTCCATCCCCAGCGCACGGGCCCCGCCGAGGGTCGCGGCCGTCACCAGCCGGCAGTCCAGCCCCCGGGTCCGCAGCCCGAGCTCGCGGGCGTGCTGCCGGATGCCCCGCGCGACTCCGAGCACGCCGCCGGTGCCGCCAGTGGGGCGGCCAGTGGGTCCGCCGGGGGCCCCGGTGCCGAGGGCGACGGTGTTGCCCTCGTCGAGCAGGGCCAGCACGTCGGGGGCGGGCGACGCGCAGACGGTCACCACGGTCTTGCGCAGCCGCAGCAGCTTGCGCTCCCCGGGGTCCAGGGGCCGGGTGACCGCCACGTGGCACAGCGGCCCCAGCACGCCGGCCTCGTCCAGCGCCGCGGGGGAGTGCCGGTCCAGATCGACCAGCAGCCGCAGCCCGAACGTCCTGGCCAGCACCGCCACGTCCTCCAGCACCTGCGGGTCCGGCGTGTGCGCCGCGATCCCCACCGCGCAGGGCCGGTCGACCTCGCGGATCGCCGTGATCACCGCGTCCCGCCCGTGGGTCTCCCACTCCTCCTCGCTCGCGCTGGTCACCTCGACGTACGAGATCCCGGGCACGCCGGGCGGCTCGGCCAGATCGGAGACCACGCCGGCCCGCGCGGTCACCCCGGGCCCGGCGGCGGACCCGGGGGCGGAGGCCGTGGCGCGGGCGTCGATCAGACCGGCCACGATCATCCCGGTCCACCGCAGTTCCTCGGCGGCGGGAAAGGACGCGGTGACCGAGTCCCGGGTGCCCACCTCGACCACCCGGTCACCCTTGAGCGCCACGGCCCCGTCGCGGACGGGATCGGCGCAGACGGGCAGGACGAGCGGGGCGGAATGGATCACGACAGGCACGGACGCGCGTCGGCTCTGGACCGGACCGGCACGCTTCGCAGACGGCATCGGCACTCCCGTCGGATCTCCCCTTCACGGCATTAAACGTGAGCCACGTCATGTGCGCAAATCAGAACGAATTATGCGATTCCTTCGGTAAATATCGCCCGGAGAGGCGAGCGAGTTTCAGGCTCAGGTGCAGCGCGAGCCGCTCGCCTCCGTCTTTCAGATCGGTACGGGCCAGCTCCTCCACCCGCTGCAGCCGGTAATACAGGGACGTCCGGTGCAGCCGCAGCGCCCGAGAGGTGGCGACCGCGCTCCCGGCCAGGTCCAGATAGGTCTCCAAGGTCTCCAGCAGCGGCAGGTACTGGGCGTCCGCCAGCAGCTCCTCCAGCCCCGGATGCAGCTCCTGGTCGGGCAGCTGGGTGAGCATCCGGTAGACGCCGAGCCGCGCCCACTCGGCCGTGCGCCCGAGCCCCGGCACCCGCGAGGTCACCTCGGCCGCGTGCCTGGCCTCCCGGTACGAGCCCGCCGCCTCCGCCAGCGCCGGCCTGGTCCGCCCCACCCCGACCACCACCGGTACCGGCATGGCCGCGTGCAACTCGTCGGGAGAGATCGGCGGCCCGGCGGTCAGCAGCACGGCGTGGTCGTAGCGGACCAGGTGCAGCGGGTGGTGACCGCTCAGCCGCCGCCGCAGCGCCAGCAGCCCCTGCTCCAGCGCCAGCCTGAGCGCCTCGTCCGGCTCGGCTCCGCGGGGCCTGGCCACCAGCACGGTCACCGCCTGCGCCTGCGGGAACGCGCCCGCCTCGATGAGCTGCCTGGCCGCGTCCCGCTCGCCGGCCAGCAGCCCGGTGACCGCCTCCAGCTCCCGGTGGGAGGCCAGCCCGCTGGCCAGGCTCTCGTGGAACAGGGCCAGCGCCAGCGCGGGGGCGGCGGCCGCGGCCCCGGCGATCTCGGCGTCGGACATGGCCGGCTCCGTGTTGACGAACCACAGGAAGCCGAGCAGCGCGTCCACGTGCCGTACCGGGACGCACACCCGCGGCAGCAGGCCGAGGTGCGGCGCGCCCGGGGTGCGCACGGGCCCGGTCGCCTCGTGCACGCCGGCGGCGCGGAACCAGTCCCGCACCTCGGGAGTGGTGCTGCGGCGCAGGATCGAGTCGCGGCGGATGTCGTCCATGGCGCCGTTCTGCTCGCTGTAGGCCACGACGCGTTGCACGCGGTCCTCGAGCAGGAGGGGGCGGCCGAGCCGGTCGGCGAGTTCGTCCACGGTCCGCTGGAGATCCGCCACAACAACACCTTTACGTGGATATTTCGACAATTGTCGGAAAGACAGCTACTGGTCTTCCCTACAACTGATCGGTGATCTCCGTCAATATCGTCTATACCGTCGATCCGTGATTGCCCCGAAGAAGCTGCTGAAGGGTTTGCTGGCGGCCATCGTGCTGATCCCGGTGAGCCTTATGGCGACCCCTGCTTCCGCAGCACCCCCCAGCGATCCCGAGTATCCGTGGCGGCAGAACCACTGGCCGCAGACGCAGCCCTGGCAGCTCGACGAACCCGCCGACGCCCAGGCCCTGCGCTCCCAACCGGTCGGCGGCATCAAGCCGATCGATCCGCAGAACTGGGAGAATCCCGACAACATGACGTGGGCGGACTACAAGCGGCCGCCCGGTACCAAGTGGAACGACCCCGCCGTCAAGGGGTCGAAGCGCACGTTCAAGGGCGCGCTCGTGCTGCTCGACTACCCGAACCAGCCGTTCGTGGTGACGCAGCCCCAGGGCTCGACGATCTACGCGAACCCGAGCGCCGAGGCCCACGACGTGCCGCGTGACCAGGTGGCCAAGTTCTACCAGGACTTCCTCAACACCCCGAACACCCTCAACAAGGGTCACACCATCCACGAGTACTGGATGGAGGACTCGGGCGGCAGGTACGGGGTGGAGCTGACGGGGTTCGGGCCCTACACGCTGACGGGCAAGGACCACGAGTACGCGATGGAGTTCCAGGCGGGCACCGGCTGCCCGGCGGGCGACTCCTGCAACAAGAACCTGCGTACCGAGGGCAACGCGGCCTGGGTCGGCGCCGTCGGCGAGGAGGTGGCCAAGCAGTTCGACTTCGTCTTCTACCTGAGCGCGGGCCAGGACGAGTCGTCCACCTGGCAGGAGTTCGGGATGATGAAGTTCCCGACCAAGGAGGACGTGCCGGACGAGTGGGGCCCGCCGGACCCCGCGCTGCCCAACTGGGTGGCCACCCGCTACGTCGACTGGACCTCGTGGCAGGCCGGCTCCAACTTCTGGCCGAACGCCCGCTTCGGCGTCGACTCGGTCCAGGCCGAGAGCTCGGGCATGGCCGTCTACGCCCACGAGCTGAGCCACATCATGGGCATCGCCGACAACTACAACAACCCGTACGGCGTGCCGCCGCGCAGGGCGTACACGGGCGTCTGGGAGATGCTCAGCCGCGGCAGCTTCAACGGGCCGGGCGGCCCGCACTCGCGCTGGCTGATCCCGCCGACCGCCGGCGCGTCCATGGGCGCCCAGCACATGCTCCGCAACAAGATCAAGCTGGAGATGGTGGACGAGCAGAACGTCCTGCGCCTCTCGCGCGAGGCGCTCGACGAGTCGGGCCTGGTCACCGCCAGGGTCGTGGCCCGCGCGATCCAGCCGGGCAAGAACGAGCTGTCCGGCGTCAACATCTCCTTCGACACCGGCGACAAGAGCCCCGCCTGCGACGTCAACACGAACGCGCTCTGTGACGGCGGCGGCTACGAGAACTACACGGTCGAGGTCGTGGACCGCGTGGGCACCGACTCCTTCACGCCCGACTCCGGCGTCCTGCTGGCCAAGACCAAGAACCAGGACCGGTCCCCGTTCGAGTGGGTGATCGACGCGAACCCGCAGGACATCGGCATGACCGACTACGTGCTGCCCGACGGGACGAAGGTGCCGATCACGATCGGCGACTACCGCCAGCTCTCCGACGCCCTCTTCCACGCCGGCACCGACTCCGGCAGCGAGTACGAGTACGTCGACGAGGCCAACCGCCTGCACTTCTACATCACCGACGTCAAGCGCGACCGCGACGGCGAGCTCTCCTACACGGTGGCCGTCCGCTCGCTCGACGGCGCGGGCCCGCAGAAGCGCGGCGTCAGGCTGCTCCCCTCGGCCGGCCTCCCCGCCGGCAAGAACATCTCCACCTGCAAGTTCCCGCTGTTCAACACCGGCAAGTCGGCCCCGGCCCAAGGACAGCACCCGGAGGACGTCAGCGCCTACCTGAACTCCGACGTCTACCGGCTCAAGGCCGAGGTCCAGGGCAAGGGCTGGACCGCCCAGCTCCCGAACGCGCTGGCCTCCGTCGCGTTCGGCAAGCAGGACCTCGTCACCGTGAACGCCGTGCGCGGCTCGGGCGGCGACCGCCTGGCCAGGGTCAAGCTCACCGCCACCTCGGAGAGCGACCCGACCCGGACGGCGACGGCCACCTGTCATGTGATCAGCTGACAGATGAACGATGGGGTACGGCTGGCGCAAGCCGTACCCCATCGGTTTGAATCACCCCATAGGGGGGTGCTCGTTGACAGGGGAACTACCCGACAAACCACGTAAAAGACGTAGAAAGGTGCAGTGGGCCGCGCCCGTCTCCGCGGGCCTCGCGGCCGCCGCGGCGAGCGTGCTGACCGCCTCCGTGGACTGGGAGATCCCGCCGGTGGCGAAGATCGCCGTGACCGGCGCGGCGGCCCTTCTCGTCGGGCTGACCACCTGGGCCACCACCGAGCCGCGCGAACCCCGCCGCAAGTCCCTCCCCGCGCCCAGCTCGCTCGCGCCCGACCAGTGGCCACCCGCCCCCGAGCACTTCACCGGCCGCGCCGAGGCGCTGGCCGAGTTACGCGAGGTCTTCGCCGAGCGCAGGAAGGCCTCCGACCTCTCACCGCCCCTCGTGGTCTCCGTGTACGGCCGGGGCGGCGTCGGCAAGTCGGCGCTGATGACCAGGTTCGCGCAGGAGGTGGCCGGCTGGTTCCCCGACGGCAGGCTCTACGCCGACCTGCGCGGCGGCGTGGACGCCCCGGTGCGCCCCGACGAGGTGCTGATCGGGTTCCTGCGCGCGCTGGGCGTGCGCCTGACCACCGACCCCGGCGGCCTGGACGAGTTACGCCAGCTCTGGCTGACCTGGACCAAGGGCCGCAGGATCCTCATCGGCCTGGACAACGCCCACGACGCCGCCCAGGTCAAAGCGCTGATCCCGGCCGAGCCCGGCTGCGCGGTGCTGGTCACCTCACGCGCGCCGCTGTTCCTGAACGGCACCCATGACACTCGGCTGAGAGTGTTCAGCGAGGCGCACGGCGTGGAGCTGCTGGCCAGGCTGGCCGGCGGCGACCGGATCGTCGAGGACCTCGAGGCCGCCAGGGACGTCGTCCGGCTGTGCGACTACCTGCCGCTGGCGATCAACATCTGCGGCGCCCGGCTGGCCACCCGCGAGCAGTGGACCATGCGCGAGATGGCCGCCCGGCTGGCCGACACGCGCCGCCGCCTCGACCAGCTCGAAGTGGCCCCGACGGTGGACAAGAGCGTGCGCGCCTCCGTGCAGCTCAGCTACGACGACTGCACGGGCATGCAGCGCCGCCTGCTGCGCCTGCTCAGCGCGCTCACCGCGCCCGACGTGCCCGGCTGGGTGGCCGGCGAGCTGCTCGACATCTCCGGGCTTGACGGCGCCGACCAGCTCGAAGCCCTCATCGACGCCCAGCTCGCCGAGTGCTCGGGCACCGACCAGACCGGCACGATGCGTTACCGGCTGCACGACCTGGTCAGGGTGTTCGCCGCGGAGCTGGCCGAGCAGGACGAGGCCGAGCGGCGCAGGGCCGCCATCGAGCGGGTGCTCCACGGCTACCGCCGCCGCGCCGAGGAGGCCGCGCAGAACCGCTGGCCGCAGGACTGGAGCAGGGGCGGGCGCCGCTCCGACACCGACAGGGAGGTCCGGGCCGGCGACTGGCTCAACGCCGAGCGGCTGACGCTGCTCGCCATGATCCACCTGGCTCGCCAGCTCCGGCTGTGGGAGCTGAGCTGGGGGCTGGCCAGGGCGTTCTGCTCGCTGTGCCACTCGCTGCGCGCGTACTGGGCCGACTGGGCGGCCGTCGCCGAGCTCGGCTGCGAGGCCGCCGCGCAGAGCGGCGACCGGCGCGCGCTGGCCATCGCGCTGCTCGACAGCGCCTCCGTGCACGGGGGCCTGGGCCTGCGCGAGCGGGCGCTGGAGGAGGCCAGGCGGGCGCTGACGACGTTCGAGGAGCTGGGGGAGTCCTGGTGGGCGGCCAGGGCCATGCGCACGGTCGGCATGACCTTGTTCAGCGACGGTCACCTGGACCGGGCGCAGGACTACCTGATCGGGGCGATCACCGCGTTCAAGGGTGAGGAGGACCTGTGGTGGATGGCCCGCACCCAGCGCAACCTCGCCGAGATGCGCATGTCGGAACGCCGTCCCGACGAGGCCAGGGAGCTGCTGGAGGACGCCCTGGAGATCTTCAAGCGGGACGGCAACCGCTACTCCGAGGCCCAGACCCTGCGCGTCTACGGCGAGGTGCTGGCCGCGCAGGCGCGTGGCGAGCATCTCGCGGGCGACCACCGGCTGGCGGCGAACCTGTTCACCAGGGCCGGGTTCAGCCTCGACCGGGCCTCCGAGATGTTCAGGCAGCGCGGGGAGCTGTGGGAGGAGGCCCGCTGCCTGCGGGCCGCCGGGGAGGTCGGCGACCCCGACAACGGGCTGCGCGAGCTGGACTTCGTCCGGCGGGCCGAGAGGATCCTGGTCGCGCTGGGCGACTCGTGGGGGGTGGCCAGGACCGCCGTGTCGGCCGGGCGGGCCCTGGCGAGGCTGGGCCGGATCGAGGAGTCGGAGCGGGAGCTGCGGCGGGCGGTGCGGGGGTTCGAGGAGCTCGAGGACCGGTGGTGGATGGCCCGGAGCCTGCGCTACCTGGGGGAGGCGCACCTCTACGCGGGCGGCCGCGACGCCGCGGTGCAGCCGCTGGAGCAGGCCAGGGACATCTACCGCAGCCTCGGCAACGAGGCCGGCATGCGCCGCACCCTGGAGCTCCTCAGACGCGCCGGCCCCTGAACCTCAGGCCCGTGGCGTCCCTCAGGCCCGTGGCGTCCCTCAGGTAAGGGGCGTCCTGATCAGCTCGCCCGCCGCCAGCCTGGCCTGGGTGATGCTCTCCTCGAACAGCTTGCGCACGTGCGCCGCCTGGTCGGCCAGCTCCCTGATGTGCTCGCGGGCCTGCGCGTCCCGCACGGTGTCGGCGATCAGCTCCTGGTACTCGGGCGTCTTGGCGGCCAGCGACTCCAGCCGCCGGTGCGCGTGGTAGACCTTGTCCGCCTTGATCACCTGCTTGGCGTACTTCTCCAGGTGGCGGACCCGGTGCGACAGCGACGTCCAGGCGGCGTCCAGCGCGGTGGTGTAGGGCTTGAACGCGTCCTCCATGCCGGGCGGCAGCTCGCGGGGGATGATCTTGCCCTGGTCGGCGTGCATGGACGACAGCTTCCGCAGCCGCTGGGCGATCTGCCAGACCTCCTCGGGCAGTGACACCCGGTTGTCGATGCTGTCGATCAGGCCGTCCCGGTGGACGCGGGAGCCCAGGATCGCATCCACCGCGTTCTGCGCCCTGCGCAGCAGCATCTGGCAGGGGTAGTCCAGGTCCTCGGGCAGGACGTAGTGGTTGGCGTGGGCCCTGGCGGCCTGGATCCGCCGCCTGGTCGAGCGATAGGTGCCGTCCAACGCCATCCACCTGAACAGGACGATCAGCCCGAGCCCCACACCCGGGACCAGCAGGAGGCTCGTGTCAGTCACCAGGGCGATCACCATGAGGAGAGCCGGGATCACGAAGAGGACGGCAGGGTTCTTCGTGGTGTCCACGCGCATACCGGACCGGGCCAGGCGAAGGATGTGCGGGCTGGACCGCAACTCGACCGAGACCTCCGGGTGCAGCGTTGGATCGATCACCAGCCGAGGCGGCAGACGTCGTGGATCCATACGTTCATGCTGCGTTATGAACCTCGAATCCGCTCATGTTTGGCGGACATATAGGGTCGCAATGATGGATGAGATGACAAGGTGGATAGACCTGGAAGGCGCGGTCAACGCGCGTGACCTGGGCGGATTGCCCACCCGTGACGGTGGCAGCACCCGTCGCGGGCGGATCTTCCGCGCCGACAACCTGCAGGGCCTCACGCAGGGTGACGTGGCACTGCTGGTGGGTGAGCTGAACCTGCGGCACGTCGTGGACCTGCGCTCGAACGCCGAGGTCTCGATGGAGGGGCCGGGGCCGCTCACCCTGGCGCCCGAGGTGCGCCACCACCACCTGACGCTGTTCGCGGAGGGCGGGACGCACACCGACGTCGAGGCCGACACCATCGACGCCGACCGGGTGCTGCCGTGGGCCGAGCGCGCGCTGGACGAGGAGCTGCGGGTGACCGGCTTCTACTTCGGCTACCTGCGCGACCGCCCGGACGCGGTGGTGGCGGCGCTGCGCGCGATGTCGCTGGACGACGGGGCGGCGCTGGTGCACTGCGCGGCGGGCAAGGACCGCACCGGGGTGCTGTCGGCGCTGGCGCTGGAGGTGGCGGGGGCGACCCGCGAGGCGATCGTCGAGGACTACGTGGCGACGGGGGAGCGGCTGGAGCTGATCCTCAAGCGGTTGCGCGCCAGCGAGACGTACCGGGGCGACCTGGACTCGCGCCCGGCCGACGACCACATGCCCCGGGCCCGCTACATCGAGCAGTTCTTCCAGGTGCTCGATGAGCGGTTCGGCGGGCCGACGGGCTGGCTGACCCAATACGGCTTCACCGACGCCGACGCAACCGCCCTGCGCGCCCGCCTGCGCGACTGATCCGCCGCTGGCCCCGGGTCAGCTCAGGTGGGTGACGATGCGCTGGGTGGCCGAGAGGTGGGCGGCCTCGATGACGGTCAGCGTGTCGATCACGCTCTCCGGGTCCACGGGTGGTGGCGCGCCCTCGCGCAGCGCCGCCACCACCCCACGGTAGAAGTCCAGGTACGCCCCCGGCTCCGTGCGCTCGGCCCGGTGGGCCTCCTCCGTGCCGAGCAGCCCCCAGCTCCCCTCGTCGTCCTCCCCGAACTCGGGCGAGCCGGGCGCCATCCCCGCCCGCAGCCGCTCCTCCTGCACGTCCATCCCGTACTTCACGAACCCCGCCGACGTGCCCAGCACCCGGAACCGGGGCCCGCGCCAGGCCGCCACCGAGCTCATCCACAGGTGCGACCGGGCCCCGCCCGCGTGCGTGAGCGCGATGAACGTGTCGTCGTCGGAGGCCACCCCCTGGCGCCGCACGTCGCTCTCGCAGTAGACCTCGCGCGCGGGACCCAGCAGTTGCAGGGCCTGGTCCACGAGGTGGCTGCCGAGGTCGTAGAGGAGCCCGCCGATCTCCTCCGTGCCCCCGGCCTCCCGCCAGCCGCCCTTGGGCACCGGCCGCCACCGCTCGAACCTCGACTCGAAGCGCAGCACCTCACCCAGCCGTCCCTCCTCGACCAGCCTGCGGACGGTGCGGAAGTCGCCGTCCCAGCGCCGGTTCTGGAACACGGTCAGCATGAGACCCCGCTCCTTGGCCAGCCGCACCAGCCCCCGGCCCTCCTCGGCGGTCCTGGCCAGGGGCTTGTCCACGACGACGGGCAGGCCGTGGGTGAGCGCGGCGGCGGCGGTGGCCACGTGGGTCCTGTTGGGGGAGGCGACCACGACGAGATCGCACCGGCCCCACAGCTCCTCCACGCCGGACACGGGGGTCGCGCCGTACTTCTCGGCCACCTCGGCCTGGCGGGCGGGATTCCCGGTCACGACGGCGGCCAGGGACAGGCCGGGGGTGGCGTGGATGAGAGGGGCGTGGAAGTACGCTCCGGCGGTGCCGTAGCCGACCAGTCCGACCCGGATGTCAGTCATTTCCTCAGGCTAACGGGCAGGCCCGGCGAGATCGCCGGGCCGTGCCCCTGGTTCGAGCGGCTTTCGAGGGTACGGAGGCGCCGTTCGGTTCAGGGGCACGAGGCACGGTATGCGTGTTCCCGGGGTCAGGAAGGCACCACCCGGACGGCCCACGGGGCGCCGTGACGGCGGCCCGCCACGCGCACCTGGTGAGCGTCACCCTGGACAGGGGCCGGCCACGTGCGGCGGGTGGTGCGGGCTTGGGCCACCGTGAAATATGGGGGTTTTACTCGTCGTCGCGTTCGGCGAGGAACCGTTCGAACTGGGCGGCGAGCTCGTCGCCGGTGGGCATCGGGGTGGTCTCGGCCATCAGGTTCTCGCGCTCGGCGCCGCCCGCGAACGCGTCGTACTGCTGCTCCAGCCCCTTGATCGCCGTGGAGAGCTCGGTGGAGGCCTGGATCTGCTCCTCGATCTCCGTCGTCGTGCGGCGGGCCGCGTCGCGCAGCGCGTCCATCGGGAACACCAGCCCCGTGCCCCGCGTCACGGCCTCCAGGCCCGTGACGGCGGCGGTCGGGTACTCGGCCTGCGAGAGGTAGTGCGGCACGTGGATCGCGTACCCCAGCGCGTCGTGCCCCTGCGCCCCCAGCCGGAACTCCAGCAGCGCCGCCACGCTCCCCGGCACCTGGACCCGCCCGAACGCGCTCGTCTGGGAGTTGATCAATTCGGGCCTGCTGGCGTGCATCGTGAGGCCGAGCGGCCGGGTGTGGGGGACCGCCATGGGGATGCCGTGCAGGGTCACGAGCTTGCTCACCTTCAAGCGGTCCACCAGGTCCGACACGGCCTTGGTGAACAGCTCCCACTCCCTGTCGGGCTCGGGCCCGCTCATCACCAGGAACTGTGTTCCCGTCGCGTCCTTCGCGACATGAACGGCAAGCTCCGGGCTCTCGCACTCCACCCATCGGTCGGTGTCGAAGGTCATGATGGGCCGGCGAGACCGGTAGTCGAGCAGCCGGTCCACGTCGAACGTCGCCACGACCCGGTGCTCCAGCTCGGCCAGCAGGTGGCCCAGCGCAAGGCGTCCGGCGGCTCCCGCGTCGACGAAGCCGTCGAAGTGGTACAGCAACACCGGATCGGGCAGCTCGGGCGCATCGTCTGCGAGCTTGTAGAGGTCCTTCGGGTCGAACACGGTTGGACAGCCTTTCCCTAGGTACTCTTCACCAGAACCTACGGCGGGTCGGAACGATTCCGCGCACGGCACCCTATCTGGGGTCAATAGGACACATGGCCACGGATCCGGAACTCGGGGGGTTCCGCGCCAGGGCGTTCGGCCTGGCCAGGGCGGGTGACGCCGCCGCCGCGACCGGCGTATGCCGAGGCAGGAGCCCCAATCGAGGCGACCGGCGGGAAAGGTGACACTTTGCTGGTGCTCGCGGCTCATTACGGTCACGCCGGGACCGGTCGGCCGTATGTAACATACGGCGCCGGTCACCGCCGGGCCGGCGACAGCGGGCGGAGATCACGTGCCGATGTGGTCTTCAGGGAGAAATCCGCCGTGGTCAGAGCGTCGCCGGAGGGGGAGGCGGTCGCGGTGCGGGTTCGTGGTCGGGCTTTGGGCTCGGCGCGAATGTTCGCGAATGACCTGTTTATCCAATGGTTCACGCAAAGCGATTCATAGTATGAAATAAGCATTAAAGGCCTCGAAGTTGCCGAGTGTGGCCTTTCGTGCACGCCATCGTCATGCTGGATTACGTGGCTACTTCTGCGCAAACCTTTGGTAGGCGACCACTCCACATCCCTCCGTTGCCATGTCCGTTCCCGAGTGAGATCAACGTGCATGCCACGGAGGTCGACGCGGAGAGTCACGCATGGCTGGCCGCCTCGAACATGCTCAGCGCCGAGACGATCGAGCACTTCCAGCGCTCCAAGATCGGCCTGCTCTCGGCCCGGACGAACCCGACCGTGCCGCGTGACAGCCTCCGGTTGATCAACGATTGGTACAACTGGCTCTTCGCGTTCGACGACGCGTTCTGCGAGGGCGAGCTGATGGGACACCGGGCCTCCGGGCTGGCCCGCGCCCTGCCGCCGCTCCTCGAGATCCTCGACGGACGCAGGGAGCCGGACGCCGACGACCCGTTCGGCCTCGCCCTCAACGAGCTCCTGCACCGCATCTCCGAGGCCGCCACCCCCGCGCAGGTGGACCGGTGGCGGATCACGGTGAAGGAGTACCTGTTCGCCCAGATCTGGGAGGCGGCCAACCGTGAGGTCGACCTGATTCCCACCCCTGAGGACTACGTGCTGATGCGCCGCATCACGGGGGCCACGTACACCTGCTTCGCGCTCATCGACGCGGGCGGCGGCTACCGGCTCGAGGCCGAGGAATGGCATCATCCCGACGTGCGCGCGCTGTCCGATCTGGCGTGCGACCTCATCGGCTGGGACAACGACCTGCTCTCGTACGCCAAGGAACGGGGGAACGACAAGGCCAGGCACAACCTCGTCACCGTGCTGGCCACGCACAAGGCCCTCTCGCTCCAGAACGCGCTGCGCGAGGTCGCGGAGATGCACAACGACGCGATCGCCGCGTTCGTCGAGCGGCGCGCCGCGCTGGAACACTGGGCTTCGCTGCCGGTCCGCAAGTACGTACGGGGACTCGAGCACTGGGTGCGCGGGCACATCGAGTTCTCCCTCGGCAGCGCACGTTACGTACACGCCTGGCCCGACGACACGCAATGGCCCCAGGCGGTCTGAGGCCGGCTCCAGTCTGAGGTCGGCTCTAGTCTGAGGCGTCCGGCTCGCCCCCGAGCGCGAGTTCGGACGCCTCGTCCAGGTCGAGCCTGGCGCCCTCCTCGAACGCGTTCTTGTAGGCCAGCTCACCCATCCGCCGCACGCACTCGCGTACACACGCGTTGTGGTCGTCGGTCAGGAACGGCGCGCCCATCTGCGGCAGGCCGGCCGACTTCCAGTTCTGCTGCAGCGCGCCGAGCAGCCTGGCGGCCAGCGTCAGATCGTCGCGCATGACGAAGATGCGCGCGGAGGTCTCCAGCGCCAGCAGGGTGCCGAGCGTGTCGTGGAAGTGCCGCTTGATCCGCAGCCCTTCCCTGGCGCTCTGCAGCGCCTCGTCCGGCCTGCCGGTCGCGAGCCTGGTGAACGCCAGCGCCCACTGCGCGTACGAGCTGACCCAGAGCTCGCCGCGCTCCCGGCACACCTGCAGGCAGTCCAGCAGCAGCGACTCCGCCTCTGCGCGTACGAGCTGACCCAGAGCTCGCCGCGCTCCCGGCACACCTGCAGGCAGTCCAGCAGCAGCGACTCCGCCTCGTAGAACTCACCCTGCGACGACAGCACCAGCGACAGCTCGACGATGGCGGGCAGCAGGCCGGGGTTGAGCTCCTTGTTGTCGGTGTTGAACTCGATCGCCACGCCCAGCAGCGCGCTGGCCTTCTGCAGGTCGCCCGAGAGCAGCGCGGCCGTGCCCTGCATCTTGGAGGCCAGGATCACGGCCCTGGAGTCGCCGACCCGGACGGCCTCGGTGCCGCACTGCTCGGCCGCCTTCAACGCGCCCGCGTTGTCGCCCTGGGCGCTGCGCACGTACGAGAGCACCCACAGGGCCTTGCACCGCTCCTTGCTCGCGG